>NZ_BAABCW010000024.1:0-58215 GCF_039539305.1 Aquimarina addita
CCTCGACCAAAAAAGAAAACTAGGTCTGGTCAAAAGAATTAGAAAACAAATTGATAAATTTGGATTATCTAATGATGATTTGCAAATAACTGTAAATCAGTGATGTATTTTTACGTTAGTCAGAATTTTAATCAACGTAGATTTTTGTAGTCTGAGACAACTCTTATAAAAATTAAAGTGCCTGATAACTATTCATCAACCTTACGAATTCTGCTCTATAGCCTTGATTATCATTAGCTCTATTAGTCTCTGCTAAGGCGATAATATCAGAAAGTTCGTGTTTTTGGATATACTTTGACTTTCTCATTTTCATACTAAACCAAGCGACAGATGCGGCAAAATTGAAATCCGGAGATGCTATTTGATTTTTGCTTGTATGTAGAATGTGCACCATCTCAATACTTTTAGTTTTTTGCGGCTTTTTATATCTAAATTTTACTGTTAACAATTCATCACCATAGTTTGTGTTTTTCTCTTTGTTTGTATATTTTAAATCACAAGAGTCTTTGAGATATATACTCTCAACACCCGCCGGTATCACTTCATATAAGGCAGTAACAGTATGTCCACTTCCTAATTCTCCTGCATCTTTTGTGTCATCCACAAAATCTTCATCTGCTAACATCCTATTTTCATATCCGATCAGACGATAAGCTTGTACTTTTGTAGGGTTAAACTCTACCTGTATTTTTACATCTTTAGCAATTGTATATAGTGTACCTCCAAATTCTTTGCCTAGTACACGTTGTGCTTCCTGCATAGTGTCTATATAAGAATGGTTACCATTGCCTTTATCAGCCAATGTTTCTAACTTACTATCCTTATAATTGCCCATACCAAAACCCAGACAGGTTAAAAATATGTTGGATTTTCGTTTTTCTTGTATTAATGTTTTCATATCACGGTCACTACTCATCCCTATATTAAAATCTCCATCTGTTGCCAGAATTACTCTATTATTTCCGTTTTTTATAAAATTATCCTGGGCTAATTTATAGGCTAATTCTATGCCCTCTCCTCCTGCTGTAGAACCTCCGGCATCTAATTTATCTAATGCTTTATTAATCTTATTTTTGAATGTACCAGATGTTGGTTTCAACACTACTCCTGCAGCTCCGGCATAGACAACAATCGATACCTTATCTTTTTCACGTAGTTGATTTACTAATAGTTTAAAAGCATTTTTGAGTAGTGGTAATTTATTAGCATCGCTCATAGAGCCAGAAACATCTATTAAAAATACAAGGTTTGATGCTGGAATTTCTTCTTGAGGGATTTCTTTTCCCTTTAAGCCTATTTTTACTAATTGTGTATTTTCATTCCATGGAGTTGTTGCATACTCAGTATCAATAGCAAATGGGTGTTCATCTACAGGTTGTTTATAGCTGTAGTTAAAATAATTAATCATCTCTTCAATTTTTACAGCATCCGCAGGAACTTTAGTACCATTATTGATCATTCTCCGTACATTACTATAGGATGCTTTATCCACATCTATAGAAAAAGTGGATAATGGAGATAATTGTGTTCTTTTAAAGTTGTTTTCTATAATTTCTTCATAAGATTCATTAGTAATTTCCTTATGAGATCCAAAGTTTTCTTTTTTTGTAGTTACTAAAATAACTCCATTCCCTCCTCTACTCCCATAGATTGCAGTTTTAGACGCATCTTTAAGCACATCAATATTTTTTATTAATTTTGGATCTATTTCTTCCACAGACATGTTGGTAACAAAACCATCGATAATTAATAATGGTTGATGGTTCACAGAAGATGAACCTACACCTCTTATTTTTATATCAGAAGTAGCTTGATGAACGGATAATCCTGCTACGCTTCCTTTTACTGTTGTAGCTCTTTTTTTTGATCTCCTTCTTGATCTCTTTCTGGAACTTCCATTTAAACTTTGATTACTAATTATCGAAACACTTTCTAAATCTTCATTATTAATTTTTGAAACACATGCTGTTAATGTTTTTTTCTTAACCGCAGCATACCCAACTACAACCACTTCTTCCAGTTGTGCTTGTGATACCATCATTCGTACATTCAGTGTTGCATTTGAAGCAATTTGTAGTTCTCTCGTCTCATATCCTAAATAACGAAAAATCAAGGTATCTCTTAGCGTGGTGTTTATAGCATATTTCCCATCAAAATCTGTTTGATGTATATCAGTTGTACCTTTTACAAAAACACTGACTCCTACTAATGGTGTACCTGTAGTGTCATCGATTACAATCCCTTCTACTTTAATTTGTTGTGCAAACGATACTCCTGTGCATAAAAGAAATATAATACAATAATATACTTTTCTCATAATGATGGTTTTTAAGTTATAGATCAAAACTATGAGATATGATCAGTATGTACAATCTATATTGAGTAAGTGCCCTCTTCAGTCGAGTAAAATAATATTTCTAATAAGGATAATAAAAAAACAAGGTAGAGAAGTATCAGTAGATTTTGATTTCAGGAATTATAGATTGTAATGAACTAAGTATTATAAAATCAGTATAATCATCTTAACTACATACCGTCAAAACTCTACTTATACATTTTTAATTATCTATAATATGGGCTTTGGCATACGCTAATGTTTTATTCCGCTGTATTTTACCAGTTTTAGTTTCTATGAATTGTTCTAAGAAATAAATTTCTTTGGGCGCTTCGTATTTAGTAAGTATAGTTAAATGTTGTATTGCCTCCTTTAGTGTAGCTTTTAATTCTTTATCATAAGTTTGTTCAATAAGTAATATGAGCTTATTTCCTAAGCTGTCATCAGGTACTCCAGCAATAAAAAAACGACATGAAATCAACAGTTGTAGTTTCACTTCTATTTCTTCCGGGAATAATTTTATACCTCCGCTATTAATTACATTATCGTATCTACCTTTCCAAATAAACTTTTTATACGTCTTTAATTCTACTACATCATTGGTATAGATGGTTTCATCTGTTAACTGTGGTGCTTTAATTAGTAAACAGTTCCTATCATCAGTACTTAAAGTTATGGCCGGCAATGCTTTAAAAAAAAAGGCTTCTTTTTTATCTTTCTTTTTTGGGTTAATTCTTCGTGCTGCTATGTGCGTTACTGTTTCTGTCATTCCATAGGTTTCAAAAACTTTGGTTTTTATTCCTTGAATCAACTCCTTGAGGTTTTGTGATACTGCTCCACCACCTACAATTAATTTTTTAATCAGGTGTAATCTATTAATAGAGTTATCTAACTGCAAAGGTACCATAGCACAGAAGTCATATTGCTTATACACAGTATCTAAAACATTAGCTCTTGGTGGCACCACATCAATTTTCCAACCAAGAACCATAGCCCTAACAAGCATCATTTTACCAGCAATATAAGACGCTGATAAACATAATAAAGCTGTTGTGCCCTCTTCTACTTTAAAAAATTTTCCAGTAGCCTTAGCACTATTAATCATGTGCTGTTTATAAATTTTAATTTTTTTTGGTGTACCCGTAGAACCTGATGTCTGAACAATAATATAATTATTACTATCTAACCAATCTAACAGAAAACTACCAATTTCTTGTTCATATACTTCTCCTTGTTTGCTAAAATTGTTTGCAGTAGTCTGTAACTCTTCTTTACTAAGCGATTGTTGATTTATACTAAAATCAGGATGTATTTCGGGAATAAACTTGGTGTCTTCTACTCGCATATCCAAATTTCTAATTATTCAACAGACCTGATGTTAAGTTATTATAAAAAGTATGTTATCTATTGGTTATCTTCAATTACTATATTTTCTGGTTGTACTTTTCCAAATAATTTATCTTTCCATCCGGACCATTTGTACTTTTTAGCCAGAATCAATAAAAAAATAGGATATTGAATCAACATAGGTACAATAACTGTCAATCCAGCTGTAGGCTCAGAAGTATCAATAAAAATAGCATCTGTTTGCAAAGCGCTCCAACTAGTCGTTACTAATACTGCTGCCAGTATATTATTTGCTGCATGAAAGCCCAATGCCAATTCCATGCCTTCATCCATTAAAGTCATAATGCCTAACAAAAAACCAGTACCTATATAATATACCATGATTATATAACCCAATTTTTCTACTTCAGGGTTTAAACCATGTAGTAGTCCAAAAATAACGGATGTTATTAATAAAGGCACCCATTTATTTTTTACTATAACTCCAATTCCCTGCATTAGATATCCTCTGAATAAATATTCTTCGAAACTTGTTTGTAATGGCAACAGAAATAACGCAATTAACAATAAGAGTATAAAGGGAACTAATTTAAAATTTAGTTGATAAATTTCTGGTTCTGTAACATAGCTAATAGCAAAGAGTATTGCATTTATAATAATAACTAAAAAAAATGAAAACCAGATTCTACTCCAATCCACTTTAGCTCGGGATGTCGTTAACTTACTAAACTTTTGTTCATGAAGAAATCGATTCGAAAACCAAATGCCTGCCAATCCCATTGCAAAACTAAAAATAATTAATACTAAAAATAAATTAGAGTTGATACCTAATGACATAAAACTATCTGTGGAAGCCTTCAGAAATGTCTGTAAATCTCCCGCTTCAAAAAACGCAACAACCATCAAAGGAACAACACCTATTGTCTGCCATCCGATGAATACTATAAATAATCCTACTAAATATCTCCACCAATTGTGTTTAATTTTAAATGCTTGCGCTATATACATGTGTTTAATTTAAATAATTTACGTTCCAATTTTTGTGTATGTCGTATTGTAATGTTCCTTGATTCACTACCAGAGGTGATTTTATATTATTAGTATACAGACCACCAGTTCCTAATCCTTGAGGCATCTTACTATGAAGCGTATATGTATATTGAGCAATAGCACTCAATCCTATATTGCTTTCTAATGCGCTGGTAATCCACCAACCTATATTAAGGTCTTCTGCCAAATCAATCCATTCTCTTGTTCCTTTATAGCCTCCTATCAAACTTGGTTTTAGAATAATATATTGAGGTCTTATAGTTAGTAACAATTCTTTCTTATTTGTTACACCATACACACCTATTAGTTCTTCATCTAAAGCAATAGGCAAAGGAGTATTTTTACATAACTCCCTCATTATTTGAGGCTGCCCCTGTTTTACAGGTTGTTCTATACTATGCAAATTATATTGCTGTAAACTATATAATTTATCTAAAGCTTCCTCTGGAGCAAATGCTCCATTAGCATCTACTCTTAATTCGATTTGATCTTTAGAAAATTGAGACCTGATATATGATAAGAGTGATAATTCCAAATCAAAATCAATAGCTCCTATCTTTAGTTTGATGCAATCAAACCCTTGTTGCAATTTTTCTGTAATCTGGGTTGTCATAAAATCCTTGTCACCCATCCATACTAGTCCATTAATAGGTATTGAATCCAAACTATCAGTAAAATCTGAAGGAAATAATAAAAAAGGATCTTCACTTTCCAGAGATTTAAATGCCATCTCTACCCCAAACTGAATACTGGGAAACTCTTTTAAAGCTTGCCATAATTGATCAACACCCAGATGGATTTGATCACAAGTCCATTGTAGCTTTTCTTCATAATCAGGGCGATCATCAATGCTTAGACCTCTCAGAATGCCACATTCACCAATTCCTTTGGCACCTGCATCCTCAATAACAATGAACCAGGTTTCTTTCGTTTTTAGAACTCCACGAGAGGTACCACTGGGTCTTTTGAATTCTAAAATATGCTTATGATAAGTCGCTTTCATTTATAATGTGATACTTTCTCCAATCTCTAGTAACATGAGATCTTTATCTTTTTCAAAGAATTTTGTTTTTGCCTCTTTATGATCTATTTCAATATACCCAAACGTATCATAATGTACTCCCAATACTTTATCACAAGCCACAAAATCACTGGCTATAATAGCATCATCAATACCCATTGTGAAATTATCACCAATTGGCAAAATTGCCAGATCTAATTTAGTCGTCATAGGAATTAATTTCATATCCATAGTAAGTGCGGTATCTCCTGCAATATAGATATTCTTATGCTCTCCCTCTATAATAAACCCACCGGGTTGCCCTCCATAGCTTCCATCAGGAAAACTACTGGTATGAATAGCATTCACATATTTAACCTTTCCAAACTCAAACTCCCAGGTACCACCGTGATTCATAGGATGCACTTCTATTCCTTTGGCTTGATAATGCATAGCTATCTCATAATTAGAAACAATGGTAGCATCATTATTTTTTGCAATAGCTTCTGCATCCAGAATATGATCCTGATGCGCATGCGTTAATAAGATATAATCTGCTTTAATATCATTAATATCTACAATATCCTTAGATAAAGGGTTTCCCGAAATAAAAGGATCAATCAATACGTTTACATTCTGGATGTCTATCAACAACGTATTTTGACCATAAAATGTAATTTTCATTGTGTGAATTTTTAATTAATAGGTTGGATGACTTTATTAAACCTAACCGAGACCTAAACTAAATAAAATAGCAAATAAAAAAGTTGATAAAGCCACTTTTTTTAATTCAGGATCAAGATCAACCGCTTTTTTAGTTTTAATTACTTTTACCAAATGAAATACCAATGGAATAAAAGCAATTAAAAAAAGTAAATTAAAATAAGATAAATAAGTAAGATACAAAAAGAGTAGCATTGTACTCATAGCAACAAGAATCAAAGCATAATGGTATTTTTTAGCCTTTATTAACCCCATTTTAACTACAATAGTATTCTTTCCTGCTTTTTTATCACTGTCGTGATCTCTCATATTATTAAGATTCAATACCGCAGCGCTTAAGAGTCCTATAGTTATTGCAGGAAGAAAAACAAGCCATTCTATACTTTTAGTAAATAAAAAATAACACCCTACAACACTTACTAATCCAAAAAAAATAAAAACAAATATATCTCCTAAACCTCTGTACCCATAAGCGGTGCTGCCCATAGTATATTTGATAGCGGCAATTATGGCTGCCAATCCTAAAAGAAAAAAGAATATGGAATAAAAGAAATATTGAGATCCAAAAGAAGTATAAATTAGCAAAATAGCAAAGATTAATGTAATAATCGATGTCATAACAATACCTCTGAACATTTCTTTTCTAGAAATCGCACCACTCTGTAATGCACGTTGCGGTCCTACTCTATCTTCATTATCTGTTCCCTTGACCCCATCACCATAATCATTAGCAAAGTTAGATAATATTTGTAATCCCAAAGTAGTCAATATAGCAAGCCAAAATATAGGAGTACTGAAAAAAAAACCAGTACCTTTTACCGCATAATTTAATAACTGATCAACACCTAAGGAAGACCCAACTATAATCCCGGAAACAGATAAAGGCAGGGTACGAAGCCTAGCAGCAGAAATCCACGCTTTAAATTTAGTCATTCAAGATAATTTTGTTTTAATAAAAAGAGATTATAAAAAACTGCAACGGTCGAGACCTGACAGATATAGTACATCTAATTTAATACCTCAAAGGAACAGTATTTTGATCAATAAAAAAAGTTTGTATTCGTTTAGAAGTTGATTAAAAATTAAAGAAAATAATGCAATAGGTTCTAGTACATACTTATATCTTTCTAATGAATATATAATCTTGTGATCAAACCTAAGGAAGAAATTTTATAAGTGAAAAATAAGAATTAATGATCATAAAACGCTACATCCTGTATATTAAAGAAATCTAACTTAAAAAATAACAGTATAAGTATAAAGATTATTTCTCCATTTTAATATGATAAATAAACACAGTATAAAAATGTCCTAAAAAGAACTTACCTCCTGTATTCAAGGAGGTAAGTGTGGGGAAAACAAAAAAAGTAAGGGAAAAATTGTAATTGGAATACTTGTCAAAGATAAAGAGGATAAAGGAAATATGGATACGGTTTTACCTCAAACTTTAGCCGGAAATGTAGTATATCAGAGGGTTACAAAAAATAAAGTCTTAATCCTTAGTACATTGTGGGGAAATATCCGTCATTAAAAATAATTTTTTTTTATAGTTATTTTTTTATTTAACACTTTAAGATGAATTTATTCTTTAAAAGATTTTGAGGAAGTTTTTAAAGAGTTAAATTTGTATCATAATTTATTTAGTAAAACTAATTTTATCATCCTTGGAAAATAAAAAGGCCCTCAAATTAATAGACAAAATTCTAACCGATTTAGAACAATCAGGAATTAATACTACTACGCTTATAACAGATCTAACAAGTTTAAGATCTTATGCATTAGAGCAACAAGTTCCTCTGGTTGTAAAAGTTTTAAGACTTACCTGTGAACATATTGTTGAAAATGATAGCTTCTTAATTCCTATACCAGATGATGAGCCTATCGAAGAAAATGAAGGTGAAGTAATTGAAAAGGAAGAAACACCATTTGACCCTACAGAAAGTCTTATATATCTTGTCTCTTTATTTAAAGATATTAAAAATAAAATGAATGTAATGGATCTGGGAGAATATAGAAATGGGCTTTTAGCTTCTTAAATAAGATGTTCTATAGATAATTCTATCGTTATTCTTTGCTTTTAAATAATCAGATATTTTTTTGATAACTTTCTTTTGGTTCACAAAAAAATTATGAATTTTTAAATGCTTAAAAACCAAATATGTAGTATTTTTGTTCTTTTCCGGAAAATAATTATGAAGACAAGCTCCAAATCTGTCAAAAAATCAAGATTACAACTATTACATCAGTATTATAGTTATACTGGCTTTTATAAATTTTTAGGAACCAGTTTAAAAAAAGCCTTACCTCCTATTCTTCTTTTTATAGCGGCATTATTGATCATTAATTATTTTGTGATCGATATTAATGAATTACTTATTTATGTGACCGAAAATTATTCTGATTATGTGGTATTCAGTGTATTTTTTGCTTCAGAATCTATCTTAGGATTGATTCCTCCAGAAATTTTCATCGCTTGGAGTGACAAGGCGGTTAGTCCTATTTTATATTTATCTATACTAGCTACATTATCTTATCTTGGAGGTATTATTTCTTATTTTATTGGTAAATGGATTACCAAAATTCCTTCTGTACACGAGTATTTAGAGGTTAAGATGGCAAAGCATATTAAAAATGCACGTAAATGGGGAGGCTTTTTAATTATAGTAGGAGCTTTATTACCAATACCTTTCTCAATCACCAGTATTGCTTCTGGAATGATAAAATATCCTCTGATTAGTTATTTGTTATTTGGATTATTGCGTTTTCTAAGATTTTATCTATATGCAGCTGCTATCTTCAGTTTGATTTAATAATCTTAGTAAAATAATCGTTTTTTTAACTACACCTAATTAATTCTACTCTGTTTTATTGAAGTAGCCATTCTGATAGTCTAAGTTTTGTTTAAATAATAGATATTATTATAATGCTTAAATCTAAAAAAGAGAATGCTTTAAATCCCTTTAAAAATAGATTATAGAAAACTAAGTCAATAGTTTATCTACTATTTTGAGAGATAAATAAGAAAAGTCTAAAACATTTCCAATATACGTAAAACCTCTTTTTTATAACCTCTACTAATTGTAAGAGAAGTATTTTTGATAGCAACTTCCTCATTAGTAAATGATATAATATGTTTTAAGGCAATAATATAAGATCTATGAATTCTTATAAATTTTTTAACAGGTAATTTTGCTTCAATAGCACTTATTGTTTCTCTGGTTACAATCGTTTCTTTATTCAAGTGAATCTTAATATAGTCACTATAACTTTCAATATAGACTATAGCTTCAAAATTAATTTTGACCATACGCCTGTTTGCTCTGACAAACATAAAGTCGGAGGTTTCTATAAGACCACCACCCTCATTCTTTGTAGTAATATGGGTACCAAAATAGTTATTTACTGCTTTTAATATACGGTCAAAAGAAATGGGTTTTAACAAATAATCCACCGCTTGTAATTCAAACCCCTCTACAGCAAAATCTCTATAAGCAGTAGTAAAAATAACCTTGACCTGAGTATTAATAGCTTTAGCAAAAGCAATCCCTGATATCTCAGGCATATTGATATCCAGAAAAATTAAGTCTATAGAGTTTGTTCTAAGAATAGTAAAAGCATCGATAGCATTACTACAGTTAGCAACGATTTTAATCGTAGGAATTTTAGCAAGATGTGTGGCTATGACTTCGCGTGCAATAGCCTCATCATCAACAATCATACATGATATGGTATGGTGATCTTGCATATATTAGACAGTATCTAGTTTTAAGTGTACTTTAAAAATATCATTTTCCAAAAAAATTTCCAAAACATATCTTTCCTTATAAAGAAGATCCAATCTTTTTTTGATATTCTCTAAACCAATACCTTTTTTTGAGGTCTGCAAAGTACTTGTATTTTCTATTTCAAAAAATAGCTGTTTATTTTTACAGAACAGTTTAATATTTATTAGTAGAATCCCTTTTTTTAAACAACCATGCTTAAAACTATTTTCTACAAAAGGTAGCAAAAGCATGGGAGCAATTTTTGCATCTGTAAGAACATTGTCAGTTTTGAAATCGATGCGCAAGGTATCATTAAATCGCATTTTTTCTAAGGTTATATAATCATTGATATGATTAATCTCTTCTGTAAGCGCAACAAAAGGTTTATCCACTTGATATAATAAATAATCCAATAGATTAGATAATTTTAAAATCATTTCGGGAGTTTCATCAGCTTTTTTTAAAGCAAATCCATACATAGTATTTAGCGTATTAAATAGAAAATGTGGATGAATCTGCATTTTTAAATAATTGAGCTCTTGTTCCTTTAATTTTAGTTGCGTTTCTAAAATTTTGGTTTCTAATTTTTTTGTGGCTTCTGTGTGTTTTAGATTCAGTTTTAATAGTTTAAAAGAGCTTACTATAATAACTACCACATAAACAGCAATGGCTACAAAGAGCAAACTTCTACTTATAGGTGCCATATCTGTATATTCAAAATTTGATAAATACACCAGTCCAAAAAATATGGAAATAACAATCAGATAGGCTGATATAATAAAGGTGTATAAACTATATAGAATAAATAATGCATAGCGTTTGGTAACTAAATAATCAGGAATTAATTTATAAATTAACACATAAGTTGTAGCTATGGTTATAGGCATCAAAAACATAGAGAATGCCAATACATAATTAAAATCATTACTATCAAATCCAAAAAAGTAAGTATAAAAAAAGAGGACGGCACACCAGAAAATAGTATGAAGCAGAAGTTGAATGATTTTTTGTAAAATAAGTTTCTGTAACATCTTCTTTACAATAGTACTATAATTTTAATAGTAAATAATATTTTATAGACGAATAACAGGTTTAATAACCGTTTTAGCATTTTGTCAAAAAAAGTGCTAATGAAGTGATTCGTCGCATTTTTATTTTTGGATGTCTCAACTAATGTACGTTTGTGCTGTGTTTAACTAAAATCTACATCTATGAAATCATTAATAATACTTTTTCTTTTTGCGAATACCTTATGTTTTTCGCAACAAGAAAACTTCAAACAATTGAATACGCTTTTTGACGTACTTGAAGTAAATAATAAAGCAATGGGGAGTGTTGCCATAATGAAAGAAGGTAAACTTGTCTACAGTAAATCCATAGGGTTTCAATATAAAACCAATAAAGAGAAGAAACCAACCTCTCACGTTTCTAAATACAGAATTGGTTCCATTACAAAAGTAATTACGGCAAGTATGATTTTCCAATTAATCGATGAAAAAAAGATCCACTTAGAAGATAAACTAGCCTTGTATTTTCCTGAAATACCAAATGCTAAAAAAATAACGATTACAAACCTTCTAACTCATAGTAGCGGTTTGTTTAATATAACAGAAGACACTAACTTTTCTACCTGGATGCTTAAGCCTTCTACACAGGAACAAATGTTAGCTAGAATAAAAAGTCACGAAGTGATTTTTGAGCCCGGAGACCAAAATGAATATAGTAATACCAATTTTATACTACTAGGATATATTCTTGAAAAAATAGAAGAAAAGCCATATAAAATGGTCCTTAAAGAGCGGATCGCAGATAAACTACATTTAACAAATACATATTATGGAAGTGTTATAAAGACTAATAAAAATGAATGTCAATCGTATTATTATGACAAAAATGAGTTAACACCTGCTGTAGAAACTCATATGAGTAATCCAGGCGGAGCTGGTGGTGTCGTCTCATCAGCTACAGACTTAACAACATTTATGAATGCTCTTTTTACTGAGAAAATAATGTCCTCTACTAGTTTTGAGCAAATGACAAAACCATCAGACAGTGGGACGTGTAGTGGTATTTTTTCATTAGAAAGGAATGGACAAACGATTTTCGGACATGGCGGGAGTATTGATGGGTTTACATCGTTTGCCATGTATATTCCAGAGATTAAAACTGCAATTGCGATCACTCTTAATGCATCAGAATACGGAACACAGCCAATTGCTTTTCATATGCACGATGTCATAAATGGAAAAAACATCACTATACCAAATTTTGATAAGATTGAACTAACAGCGGCACAACTAAAAGCGTATGAAGGAGTTTATGAGAGTGCATCACTCCCCTTTGATCTTACATTTAAAGCTTCTGGAAATATCCTTAAAGGAGGGCCGGATTCTAAACATCTAAGGACACTTGTTGCAAATAAAAAAGACGAATTTGCACTAGAAGCTATGGGAATAATACTGAAGTTTGATGTACAAAATAATACAGTTCTTTTTAATGATCAAACGAGTGAACCTACATTATTAACAAAAAAACAATAAATTTAACAATATATGATGACTCTAATAATAGTTCTAAACAGCAATGTATTTTCAGGATTAGCCAAACGTTTTAATGAAGGAGGCCCTTTTTTTATGTCTCTAATTTTGCTTTGCCTAATAGTATCCCTAGGTTTTATTATTTTTGGTTTTCTAAATCTTAAAACCGATATTAAAAAGTCTAAAAAAATGATAAGTTTAGCATCAGATACCAGTCTTTTGGGTCATGTGTTTGGTTTTTTAGGATCTACCATAGGACTCATCACAGCTTTTGATACTTTAGAGGCCGTGGGTGATATTAGTAGCGGAATGATGGCTGCAGGTCTCAAAATATCCTTTTTAACAATCGTTTTTGGTTGTATAACTTTTATTCTCTCCAGAATAGGTATTATTATCCTGAAGGGATTGCACGAAACTAAATAAGAGTAAGAATCCTGATTCCAGTAAGTCCATGAATAGTCGTCTTTTCAGCCTGGTAAGCAATGGATGAGAAGAAATCATAGAATTCATAACGCTACCATAAAGCGTTATTACATTTTAAAAACTTCTTAGAGCCTTTAGATAGTAATGCTACAGGCTCTTTTTATTGCGATATTCTTATTTAATAAAATTATTAAATAAAAATTGCTTAATTTATTTCTAAGATATGCTTCTAAGTCGAAAAACACATTTGACGATTATTTGTTTAAAATAAGATATTTGGTTATCTATCCATAAGAAAGGTAGGCCTTTAGATACATATGCTTTTCGAAATGATAATGTATGGAAGGGCTATAAAGATATCGTTGCTAATATTTTTGATCATTTGTTATCAGCTACTTCCTATTTTTGATCTGGAGCGATTCGAACCGTAAAATCGTCTTAAAAGCTATGATTTCATTTAGTAAATGCTATTTGTATCGTACATTTGCAATGAGATATTTTTAAACTGTATTTTATGATTAACTTTTTTAGAACCATTAGTTATCTGGAAGGGATTTCTTATCTCCTTCTTTTTTTTGTTACTATGCCTTTAAAACGTATCTACGGTTATCTCGAACCTAATTTGATCGTAGGATATACACATGGTGCTTTATTTATTACTTATATATTACTAGCTTTTATGGTAAAAAAAGAAAAACAATGGGATATTAAAACTCTAGGTATCGTATTACTTTGTTCTTTAATTCCTTTTGCTACTTTCTGGATGGATCGTAAATATCTGGCTAAAAGTTAACAGTTCCATTAAAACTTCCTTCTTGCTCAGTATGTAAATTGATTACAGAATGAAAACCTTTATTTACTAGAGGCTGCAGTGATAAGCTACCATTATTTAAAGCGATTTCTTGTCCATTTAGTAAAACTGCAAGTATAACATTACCTTGATAACGATTCATGTTCCTTACAAAATGATAATTATAATCATCAGGATTTTGTGTGCTGATAATTAGTTCTAGAATTTCATTCGTATCTAAATAATAAATGATCTTTTCTTTATGACCAGATACATCTTCTAATAAAGCGTTAGTAACGTGAAAAACATAGTTCCCTTGTGATCCATTTTGATTCTGAATTTTACCAAAGCTAAAATTACCATAATTACGATCATGAGTACATATATGATCACAAGTATGAATGATCGGTCTAGTAGCTTTTGGTACGTTGCGAGGTTGTGGAGATCTTGTAACAACAACCACATCAGGAATAGGAATATGTATATTAACTCCTACAGATACTCCTCCTCCTACCCGAATTTGAGCAAATGAAGTGATTGAAGAAATAAGTAAAAAGGCTAAAAAGTACGTTTGAGTTTTTTTCATGATTTGGTAAAATTTAAAATTAATCAATCAAAATATATGCCACGCTTTACTGCAGCATTCTTACTTTTCGTACAGAATAACATTAGGTCATCAGCTTTTGATATTTTTCTATTATTAAAAAAATTATCATTTCTAAACTATATAATTAGCTAAAATTAAATTATTCAGGATATTCAATACGTAAATGATAGATATTTGTTAACTTACGCTTAAAAACCTTTTTTATTTGCTGAATTTCTTTAAAAGTAATGTCTGCATTTAGAAATTGCCCTTCTTCCATTTGCTTGTTTACTATTTTCTCCACAAATGAGTCTATTAGGCTACTAGTAGGGTTTTTTAGACTTTTTGACGCTGCTTCTACACTATCACTCATCATTAAAATTGCAGTTTCTTTAGAAAAAGGTTTGGGACCCGGATATTGAAAATCTTTGATATCTACATGTTCATTAATTTCTTTTGCTTTAGAATAAAAATAATAAACAGTACTTGTGCCATGGTGAGTGCGTATAAAATCAATCACACGATCCGGCAAATTATTCTTTTTAGCCATCTCAATTCCATTAATCACATGATCCGTAATTATCTTAGCACTCTCTTTTGGTGATAATATATCATGTGCATTTCCTGATGCTGTTTGATTTTCAGAAAAGTAAATTGGATTAGCCATTTTCCCAATATCATGATACAAGGCTCCTACTCTGACTAGCATGGCATTAGCCCCTATTTCATTTGCTGCCGCTTCTGCAATATTAGCTACATTAAGAGAATGATGAAAAGTTCCTGGTGCTTTTTCTGATAATTCTTTTAATAAAGTAGAATTAGTATCACTTAATTCTAATAAAGAAACATCCGAAATTAGACCAAACATCTTTTCATAAGCATAAATTAGGGGATGAACCATTAAGGTGGCAAAACCACTGAGAATAAAAAGACCTACGGTTGTCCAGTCAATATCATCAAATGTTTCTTCATGTCTTATATTAAGAGCTACATATGCTAATATATATACTAAAGTAATTTGTCCTACAGAAATAAACAGGTTAGCCCTTTTGTAAGATTCTGAAATGGTGAGTACTGTAACAATACCAGCTATAATTTGCAAAAATGTATATTCATAACTGTTAGAAATGAAACCTAAAATCAAGACAGTTACTATATGTGTAAAAAGGGCTAATCTAAAATCAAAGAAAGCCTTTAGAATTAAGGGTAAAATACATATAGGTACAATGTAGATAAAATCAGGCTGATAGGTTACCACTAGTGTAGTGACTAATATTATTATTAGTACATTAAACACAATAAAAGTAACTTGCGTATTATTATTAAAAATATCTTTCTCGTACTTTCTAATAAAAAGAAAAAGCATCAATAAGACTAAAGAAACCAGTACACTATAACCAAAGACGATCTGATTAAAATTTTGGTTACTTCTTAAATCGGATTCATATTCTGCCTTAAGCGAATTAAGTATTTGTAATCGATCTCCTTCTACAACTTCTCCTTTAGCAATAATTCGACTCCCTTGAGAAACACTACCGCGCGTAGTTAATATTTTTGCCAACTCATTTTCTAATGTACTTTCAGTTAGATTCTTATTTAAAATTACATTTGGTTTAATTAAATCATAAAACAAAGAAACAAATCCACTTTTAAACTTGATATATTCACTTTTTTCTATTCGTGAATTAATCAGTTGAGTAACAGAACTTGTAGTTAATAACTGTCCATAGGTTATGGCTTCCGCTTTGTTACCTTTATTAAGAAATATTTGTCTTTTATTTTCATAAGGATGTGTTTCTTGTAAAACTCCATACCGATATATATCATTTAATAAAATTCGACCAAATAATTTTGCCTTATCTCCAGAGCTACTTTCATCTAATGTTTTTAAATAACTTTTGAATGTGGTATTATATAAATCTTTAGCAGAATTAGCTATAATAGTATCATACTGAAAATACGGAATTGTATTCTCATAAACTCTTTTTTTATCGGTTTCAATTTCTTTTTCTGTTTTAATAATGGCAAAGTCAAATGGAGCATACAAATTTTCATATTTCCATGGTTCTCCTTTTCCAAATTCATACTTAAAGACTCCACTTTTAGGTAGCAGATACAAAATGAAGGCAAGAGAAATTATAAAAAGAAAAATCTTATAGATTAAAGATTGATTTTTATAAAAATTAATTGATTTTATTTTCACAGTTATGGTTCCTATCGGTTCATCAAAAATACTAAAAATAATGTCAGCAGCTTTATTTTATCTATTTTGAAACGTTTTATGTTCTTTAAAAGAAATTGATCAAAGATAACTCGTCAAAGAGCAAAGTAAGTTCCTTATGTATATCCTTTAAAAATTCTTAAATTCGCATAATTACACACACATTTTTAAAAAAGAAAGCAATGAATAAAGAAGTCGTTATAGTATCCGCAGTTCGCACGCCAATTGGTAGTTTTTTAGGAAGTTTATCTACAGTACCTGCAACTCAATTAGGAGCAGTAGCAATAAAAGGAGCTTTAGATAAAATCAATTTGGATCCATCTTTGGTGCAAGAAGTGTATATGGGTAATGTGGTACAAGCAGGAACTGGTCAGGCTCCGGCACGTCAGGCAGCTATAGCTGCAGGGATTAGCGACACCGTTCCTTGTACAACTATAAATAAGGTATGCGCTAGTGGCATGAAGTCTGTAATGCTTGCTGCACAGGCAATTGCTCTCGGAGATGCAGATATTATTGTTGCAGGAGGAATGGAAAACATGAGTTTAATTCCGCATTATGTAAGACTTAGGACTGGACATAAATTCGGACCTCAAACCTTAGAAGATGGAATGCAACGTGATGGATTAGTTGATGCATATGATCAAAATGCAATGGGAGTTTGTGCAGACCTTTGTGCCACAGAACATGATTTTAGCAGAGAAGATCAGGATGCTTATGCAGTACAATCCTACGAGCGCTCTGCAAAAGCCTGGTCAGAAGGAAAATTTAGTAACGAAGTGGTACCCGTTCCTGTTCCTCAACGTCGTGGCGAACCTATAATGGTAACAGAAGATGAAGAATATAAAAACGTAAAAATGGAAAAAATCCCGTCGTTACGTCCAGCATTTTCTAAAGATGGTACCGTAACAGCAGCAAACGCATCTACTATTAATGATGGTGCTGGTGCAGTTGTAATTATGAGCGCTGAAAAAGCGGAAGAATTAGGATTAAAACCATTAGTTAAAATTTTGAGTTATGCAGATGCAGCACAGGAACCTAAATGGTTTACCACTGCTCCATCTAAGGCTTTGCCTAAAGCAATAGATAAAGCAGGCATCACATTAAAGGATGTAGATTTTTTTGAATTTAATGAGGCATTTGCAGTAGTAGGTTTAGCCAATATGAAAATACTTGGATTAACAGATACCAATACAAATGTTAATGGTGGTGCTGTATCCTTGGGACATCCGCTAGGTTGCTCTGGAGTACGTATATTAATTACTTTAATTAATGTATTAGAACAAAATAAGGCCAAAACAGGAGCTGCAGCAATATGTAATGGCGGTGGTGGTGCCTCGGCAATGGTAATTGAACGCATATAATTACATTTTGTTTAAGATAATTGTTTAATCCCTGGTTTGATATCAGGTTTCTATAAAGAAATTCATGAAATACGGAATTTGCAATCTAAGTGTAATCCCAATGCGCTATGAACCTAGTGATCGCAGCGAATTAGTATCACAGGTTCTCTATGGTGAACATTTTAAAGTATTAGAGCAAAGAAAAAAATGGAGTCGTATCCGTCTTGCATTTGATTCATATGAAGGATGGATTGATAACATACAGTACCAAGAAGTTACAGAAGAAGATTTCATAAAAATCGATGGGCTAAAACCTGTAATGGCTGCAGATTTAGTTGATTTTGTAAGTTGTGAAGACAAACAGTTAATGCCTATACCATTGGGAGCATCCTTACAAGTGTTAGATTATTTTAGCCATTCTTTTGAAGGTCAAAGTATTACTATACAGCAGCCCAAAAAAGCGCTCATAGAGACAGCCTATCTTTTCCTTAATACTCCTTATGTATGGGGAGGCAAAACAAATTTCGGAATTGATTGTAGCGGTTTTACACAGATTGTATATAAATTAAATGGATATAAACTATTTCGTGATGCTTCCCAACAAGTAACTCAAGGAGATCCATTAAGTTTTATAGAAGAAAGTGAACCAGGTGATTTAGCTTTTTTTGATAATGAAGAAGGTGCAATAACCCACGTAGGGATTATGATGCAAGACAATTACATTATCCATGCACATGGCAAAGTTCGCGTAGATAGAATTGATCATACAGGAATATTTAATTCCGAAAAAAGAACGTACTCACATAAATTAAGGGTAATAAAAAGAATTATTTAAATGCATCGTTTTATATAGAAAATAACGAACATTGAATATTAAATTTTTAAACACAATAGTTTAATATTCAATAATTTAAATATTTTACCTAAAGTCATTATTTAAATACAATATTCTATAAAATTATTAACTTTCAAAAGTCATGATCACACCAAATGATTTTGTCATCGAAAAAGTTCAATTAAAGGATAACCAACAATTAGCAGCACTAGGTAGGCAAACGTTTTGTGAATCATTTGCTTCGCAAAACACACAAGAAGATCTACAACAGTATATAAATGAAAGTTTTAGTTTAGAAAAAATAACCAAAGAACTTCTTAATCCGAATTCATTCTTTTACTTCATTAAATTAAACACGCAAATTGTTGGATATTTAAAAGTGAATTTTAAGGATGCTCAAACTGAAAAAGTGGATGGTAACGCTATGGAAATTGAACGAATTTATATTAAAACCAAGTTTCAAGGACAAAAACTGGGACAGCTACTAATTCACAAGGCACTAACCATTGCCAGACAAAACAAAGTAACTTATGCCTGGTTAGGAGTTTGGGAAAAGAATATAAAAGCAATTAAATTCTATAAAAGCTATGGGTTTATTGACTTTGATAAACATAGCTTTATGTTAGGGTCCGATATGCAAACGGATCGTGTGATGAAATTAATTCTATAGTATGATTTAAAATTTATGATTTTTATAACAACAGCTGTTTCTTATTTTAATTAATTTTGAAACGATCATTCCAATTAAAGTATGCCCAAAACAGAAACATTTGATAGAGCGCAAATTTTGCATAAAGCTACAGAAGTATTTCATAAAAAAGGATATAATGGCACTTCTATGCAAGATTTAGTTGATACTACTGGATTGAACAGGTCCAGTATATACAATTCATTCGGTTGTAAATTACAATTATATCTAGAGGTGTTATCAGATTATCAGAAAAAGGCAAATCATAAGTTCAGAAAAGGATTGACGTCGATTTATAATGCTACTGAGCAGATACAAATGATTTTTGAACTGACATTAATCGATATTTTAGAAGACGACGATAGAAAAGGATGTTTAATTGTAAACTGTAAATCGGAAATGGCAAATCATGAATCTTTAATCAAGTCTTTTGTAGAAAAGAATCAAGATCAAATGTTAGCAATGTTATCTGATATTGTCAATAAAGGGCAAATGGAAAAAATCTTTAATACAGAAAAAACTGCTGGTCAGTATGGACTATACTTATATACCTCTATACAGGGTTTGCGTATGACAGGAATACTAAATAAAAATGAAAATGATTTACGAAATATTATTGATACCATAATAAAGGTATTGCATTAATTTTTTTTTAACTCAATTTGAAACGATTGTTTCAAATAAAATAAATAGTAATATTAATAAAATTCAAAAATGAAGAAATTAGAAAACAAAGTAGCTGTAATTACAGGAGCCAATAGCGGAATTGGATTAGCAACCGCAAAATTATACCTTAAAGAAGGCGCTAAGGTTGTGCTTTCAGGAAGAAGACAAGAGGCATTGGATGAAGTAGCTAAACAATTAGAGGGTGATTTTATTACAGTAAAAGCAGATGTATCTGTTGCGGCAGAAAATAAAGCATTGATCTCAGCTGCAACTGCTAAGTATGGGAAAATAGATATTCTATTTCTAAATGCTGGCATCGCTCCTCCTACTCCTGCTCACGAAGTTACAGAAGAACATTATGATACTTTATTTAATACAAATGTTAAAGGACCAATTTTAGCAGTAAAAGAGGCGTTACCAAATATACAGGATGGTGGCACTATTTTATTTACGAACTCTATAGTACATCAAAAAGGTTTTGAAGGCTTAGGCATATACTCTGCAACAAAAGGAGCACTTAGAGCATATCAAAGAGTTTTAACATCAGAAGTAAAAACCAGAGGAATACGTGTAAATTCTATTGCCCCTGGGCCTATTGATACTCCTATTTATGGCAAAATGGGATTACCAGATGATGTCGTAGAAGAAATGGGCAAAGGGTTTGCTCAGCAAGTACCTCTTGGTCGTTTTGGAACCTCAGAGGAAATTGCAAAAACAGCATTATTTTTGGCTTCAGAAGATGCTTCTTACATTAACGGTATAGAAATCGAAGTAGACGGAGGACTTAGTCAGGTGTAATCAATATACTAAACTCATATCAAATTTTACTAAAGCTATGTATTAGAAATTCTATTGCATAGCTTTTTTTTAAAAAATAAAGAAAGTAATAACAACTTTACTTATAAACTAGGACGTTTTTTCTCGCTACAAAGCTTATAAAACGATGGAATTGCTGTCGGTTTTTAGATGTTACTATCCTATCGCACTAGTTATTATGATAAAAACTAGGGAATTATCACTTAATAAAGGAAGCAAAATACTTTTATCAAAAAATCATATTTCCCAGGAAATTTTAAGATCATATTTAAAAATTAAGATACATTTGCAATCTAATTAACTGAACTTAACATTTTCAATATGAAAAAAATTCTATTTACCGGATTCGTTATTTTTTGCATATCATCTGCAAAAGCACAATCCTATTTGGGATACCTTACTGATAATTACAGTGGTGTCAACAGTGTGATTTTTAATCCTGCTAACATAGTTGACTCCAGATTTAAAACAGATATCAATCTTTTTGGTGTTAGTGCAATCACGGGCAATGACTATTATGGACTAAAACTAGGGGATCTTTTTGATGATAATTTTGATATTGAAGATGATGCTAATAAATCTCCAAAGGAAAAGAACAATGTCTTTGGAAATATAGATGTTCTAGGTCCTTCTTTTATGTTTAATATCAATGATAAAAATTCTATTGCTGTTTTTACGCGGGGAAGAGTATTTTATAATATCAATGAGGTTAATGGAACTACCCTGGAAAATATTACAAATGATTTTGATGAAAATGAAGATTTTGTCGTAAATGAAGGTGATTTTTATGCCACTGCTAATGCCTGGGCTGAAGTAGGTGTATCATATGCCAGAGTGATTATGGATAAAGAACAGCATTTTTTAAAAGGAGGTATTTCCTTAAAATATTTACAAGGATTAGGAAATGTATATAGTGAAGGGAATAATGTAAATATTGATTTTGATGCAGATGGATCTGCATTACCAACAGGAGGAACAACAGGTAGTATTGATACAACTGGAGAAGTTTCTTACGGATATAGTAATAATCTGGAAGAGGATACTGATGATTTTGAGGTAGTGAGTGGTGCCACAGGAATCGGAGCTGATATAGGTTTTGTATATGAATGGAGACCTGATTATAAGGAACATACATTAACAGACAGTAAAGGACAATCTTACCCTTTAAAAGACGTAAATAAGTATAAGTTAAAGTTTGGTCTGTCTATTACAGATCTTGGTAGTATCAATTATGATGATGGAACTGAAGAAACATACGATATTAATAATACTATTAGTGAAGAACAATTCGAAAATGAGGATGATTTTCAAGATGTGTTAGAATCATTTTATACATTGACTGCTGCAGGTAATACTACAAAGGCAGTGTTACCAACAGCATTACATTTAAATGCTGATTGGAATATTAATCACAAATTTTATGTAAATTTAAACACGGATCTTTCTTTGATTTCAAAATCTAAAGTAAATGCAAGTAGAATTGCCAACGTAGTTTCTTTAACTCCTAGATTCGAAAGTAAATGGTTTAGCTTTTATTCTCCTATTAGCGTAGTACAATACAGTGGTTTTCAATGGGGAGCTGGATTAAGAGCAGGACCGTTATATATTGGTTCTGGATCTATTGTATCGCTTCTCATTAGTGATAATTCTAAAGCAGCTGATATATATGCTGGTCTTAAAATTCCTATCTATCAATCCAGACCTAAAGATAAAGATGGTGATGGTGTATTAGATAAAATTGACGATTGCCCTGAAATCAAAGGGCCTGAGGAAAATAATGGTTGTCCCTGGAAAGATTCAGATGGTGATACCGTATTAGACAAAGATGATACCTGTCCAGAGGAATTTGGTGAAGTTACTAATGCTGGATGTCCTTGGGCAGATACAGATGGTGATACCATTCTGGATAAAGATGATAATTGTCCTGAAGAGTTTGGGTTTTTAGAAAACGGTGGCTGCCCTTGGAAAGATAGTGACGGAGATTCTGTTTTAGATAAAGATGATAATTGTCCAGATGTTGCAGGAACTGTTGCTAATAATGGTTGTCCTGAGGTCACTGAGGAGATTCAAAAAACACTAAATGATTATGCTAAGACGATTTTATTTAATTCTGGAAAGTCTTCTATAAAAGAAGAGTCTTTTATTGTATTAGGAGATATTGTTGGTATACTAAAAGAATATCCTAACGCTAAGTTTACTGTAGAAGGTCATACGGATAGTGCAGGTAGTAACTCCTTGAATCAAAGACTATCTGATGCAAGAGCAAATGCAGTAAAAACATATCTTATAGATAATGGTGTAGACCAATTTAGATTATCAGCAATTGGTTATGGAGAGGATAGACCCATTGCCTCTAACAAAACAAAAGCAGGTAGAGCTAGTAACAGACGTGTAGAAATTAATTTAGTAAAATAATAGTTTACACCTGTCCAATCCTAAATGATCGATACAGATTATTAAAGGATTAAATTTATTAATTAAGAGGCTGTCTGAAAAGACGGTCTCTTTTTTTTTAAAATAAGTTTATGAATTTGTTTATACGATCAAAAAGTTTTACAAGTTTTATAACATAGGTGATACAATATTGTAAAACTAAATTGATATTAGATAGATAGGTTAGCATTTTTTATCCTAACTATGAGGTAAAAAGTATTATAATATTTAAATTGCCGATTAAGGAATATAACAAAAAAAGAAAATCTTAAAAACTATTATTATTAACTGTATTAAATAGTTCAATCATTTCCTTAAATAAGGTATTTGATTATTGATTGATTTTTTTCAAAAAACTATTAAATAAGTAATAGTTAACAATAGAATTATTTATGAAGTCATTTTTTAAAGAGGCGGTGAATTCAATCCAGACTAGTGGTACAATTTCACCAAGTTCAAAGTTTTTAATTAAGAATTGCTTAAAGGGATTAAAATTAAATAAAGCAAATGTAGTTTTAGAATTTGGACCCGGAAACGGTTGTATAACAGAGGCTCTTATTAAAAAAATTGGTAAAAACACACAACTATACTCTTTCGAAATAAATTCAAAATTTCATAACTTCTGTACTAATAAATTCAGTGAATATGAAAATATACACGTTCTTAAGGAATCAGCATTAGAATTTAAAAAAATTTTAATGTCTGAAAATATTACTGAGGTTGACTATATTATTTCCAGCTTACCATTATCATTTTTTAAAAATCATGAAATCTCCTCTTTGTTTCAGGAAATATCTACATTTCTTACGCCAGATGGTCGCTTTGTGCAATATCAATATAGTTTTGGTAAATATCCACTACTTAAACAGGTATTTGATAAAGTAGATATCAATTTTACACTTTTTAATATTCCGCCCGCATTTACATATAGATGTCATCCCGCAAAATAACTCTTTACTTCTTATCAATTAAAGATACTCCATTTAGATCGGTAGTTAATACATCGCTCATATAATCAAAAAAGGGACGTAATAATTCGTAGTGATATATTAATGTGTCTAAAAAATCAGGAGCAAATACTTCTTTATCTGTAAAAGAATGCTCTACAAAAAATGATTTATTTTTAATTAAATCTATCGCTGAATGATCTTTACTAAAACCTTTAGGTGATGTTTTTACCTGATAGTTTGTATTAAATCCATCAAAGGATTTTCTAAATTCTGGTTGTGCTAATATCTCTCTGATTTCCTGATCATCCATCTCAAATTCCTTTCTAATTCTTAAAAGATCCGCAGGTTCAGGGTTAAAGAAACCTCCAGCCATTAGTGAATTACCAGGTTCTAATCGTAAATAATACCCTCCTCTACGATGGGCCCCTGCCCTAGCAAAGCTAACACTTCGATGCACATTATAAGGTGTTTTATCTTTACTAAAACGTATATCTCTATTAATTCTAAACACCTTACTTTTTTCTATTTCATCCTTTTCATTCAATCGTTCAGTAACGGCTCCATAAAAGGCTTTAAGTGTTTTCTCATTTGCTTGATAACATTTTTTATGCTGCTGCATCCAATCTCTATGATTGTTCTTTTTAAGATCTAATAAAAATTCGAAAGCGGATGATGGTATGTTAGACATATACTATTTTAAATTATTATGACATGGAATTGACTTTTTTAATCTATTAATTACAATACCTAAATATGGATTAAAAATACCAAAATCCATATTGACAAATCATGTTTAACTAAAATTTATATAATAATCTGAAGTTTTACTATCACTTCTTATAATTACTTCAAAAATATAAGTATTTATATCAAAATCCGTCCTAGCTTTAGCAATATTCTATATATTTACTAGACTTTTCAAAAAAAACCATTATGGCTACAGATAAAGATAAAATCATAGCTAAGATTGAAGAACAGAAAAAAAATCCCAATCTTAAATTAAAAGTAAAAGAACGAACAGAATATTTTACAAATCTTTTATTTTATACATTATTCGATACAGATACAGAAGTAAAGAAAAATATAGAGATTTTAGAACAAACTTTTGAGGAACTTGTAAATCTTGCTTGCTGGAAAATTGAAAAACCATGTAGTAAAATCTGGCAATCATATTTAGAAATATTACCAGAAATATTACAAAAACTCAATAAGGATGCAGAAGCATTTATGCAAAGTGATCCATCAGCTAATTCTATTGAGGAAGTCTATCTTGCATATCCTGGTTTTTATGCAATTGCAATATATCGTCTGAGTCATGAATTATTACAATTCGGTTTACCTTTGATTCCTAGATTAATGACAGAATATTCTCATCGATTAACAGGAACCGATATCAATCCGGGAGCAACTATCGGTGAATCATTCTTTATAGATCATGGGACAGGAATAGTGATTGGAGAAACTGCCATTATCAAAAACAATGTGAAAATATATCAAGGGGTAACACTAGGGGGACTTTATGTAGCCAGAAAACTGCGCAATGTAAAACGGCATCCTACCGTAGAGGATAATGTAACTATCTATGCCAATGCAACGATTCTGGGAGGCAAAACAATTATAGGAGCAAATAGTACTATAGGCGGTAATGCCTGGATTACTGCTTCTGTTCCTGAAAATTCAATTATATCCAATACCCTGGAGGTTAAAATTAAAAAAGTTATTTAATGGCTCATCATATTTTAGACCTTATAGGAAATACACCAATAATAAAGGCTACATCATTACTAGATAACCCAAATATTACTTTATATCTAAAACTCGAGGGTCATAACCCCGGGGGCAGCGTAAAAGATCGAGCAGCCTATAATATGATTAAATCTGCGTTGGATCGTGGTGATATTGATGTCAATACAAAACTAATTGAAGCTACTAGTGGTAATACAGGTATTGCACTAGCCATGATCGCAGGAATATTCAAATTAGATATAGAATTGGTAATGCCAGAAAATGCTACAAAAGAACGTGTACAAACCATGCGTGCTTACGGAGCTAAAGTTACATTAACCGCTAAAGATATAGGTATTGAAGGTGCCAGGGATTATGCAGAGGAAAAAGTTGTCAATAATGGATATGTGATGCTTAATCAGTTTGCTAATGATGATAACTGGAAAGCACACTACAAAACTACAGGCCCAGAAATTTGGAGAGATACTAAGGGATTAGTTACTCACTTTGTTTCTTCTATGGGGACTACCGGAACAATTATGGGAACATCCACCTATCTAAAAGAACAATCTAAAGCAATTCAGATTGTAGGAGTACAACCTACAGATGCGTCCAGTATTCCTGGTATAAGAAAATGGCCAAAAGAATACTTACCCAAAATTTTTAATCCGGAAAAAGTAGATCAGGTAATAGAGGTATCACAAGAAGAAGCTACAGATATGGCCATAAGATTGGCTAAAGAAGAAGGCGTTTTTTCTGGTATGAGTAGCGGTGGATCAGTAACAGCCGCTTTAAAACTAGCAAAAACATTAGATAAAGGTGTAATTGTAGCTATTATATGCGATCGTGGAGATCGGTATCTCAGTTCTGGATTATTTGAATAATTATATTTGTACAACATATTGAATCCTCACATCTATTTTAGATTCGATTAACGTATGATTGAAAAGATATTTTGATATTGATAAGTATTTATGGAAAAAGAAGATTATAAAATTCATATTATAGGAGCAGGTATAAGTGGTTTAATTGCTGCAACTGTGTTAGAAAACAAAGGGTATTCACCTATAATCATAGAATCTTCTGATAGTGCAGGAGGACGTTTAAAAACCGATGTTATTGATGGTTATCAGCTGGATCACGGTTTTCAGGTATTATTAACAGCATATCCTACTGCACAACACTATTTAGATTTTAAAAAATTATCCTTGCAGAAATTTTTACCAGGAGCCTGTATCTTTAAAAATAAAAAAGCAAAAATCATAGGTGATCCTTTAAGAAATCTTTCTCTCCTTTTACCTACATTGTTTGCTAATATTGGTAATTTCTCTGATAAAATAAAAATTCTAAAATTAAATGCTAAACTAAAAAAGAAATCGATTAGCGATATTTTTAAAGATAAAGAAACCAGTTCTCTTACTTATCTTCAAGATATTGGCTTTTCTGATCAAATCATACAAGATTTTTTCAAACCTTTTTTTAGTGGGATTTTTTTAGAACCTAATTTGGAAACCTCTAGCAGAATGCTAGAATTTGTATACAAAATGTTTAGTCAAGGCTTTGCCACATTACCAAAAGATGGTATTAAGGGTATTATAGATCAATTGATTTCAAAATTAAAGAAAACTACATTTTTATATAATTCGCCAGTTCAGGAGGTAAAGGATGGCGTAATATATCTAAAAAACAAGGATGAAATAAAAAGTGATTTCACGATAATTGCAACTGAAGCCAGTGGTCTTATTAGTAATTTGAAAAATCAGGAGATTGATTGGAAAGGTTGTGACACCTTATATTTCGAGGTAGATAATAGAATTATTGACAAACCTTTAATTGGTCTTATTTCAGATCCGAAAGCTTTAATTAATAATATTTTTTATCATACAAGTTTACAAACTACATTGATACCCAAAAAAGAACTTATTTCTGTAACTATAGTTAAAGAACATCAGCTCAATCAGGAAGAATTAAAACAAAAAGTTATAGATGATTTACATCAATATTGTGGTATTACAGGTTGTAAATTTATCAAACACTACCCTATTGTAAAAGCATTACCTAAACTACAAAACTTGCAATATGAAAATTCTCATACAGAAACAAAACTAACTACTACCATATTTTTAGCTGGAGATCAATTGCTTAACGCATCTTTAAATGGAGCTATGATTTCTGGAGAACGTGCTGCCTTAGGAATTATAAATACCTTAGAAGATGGTTTAATCGTCTAAGAGTTTACGTCTGAAACCGATTAAAATCTATCATTTAAAGATATTTTCTTACTATTTTCCTATTTATTCTTCAAAGCATAAATATTTCCTATAATAATTAATACGATTCCGCTAAAAGCATATATATCTGGCTTATATCCCTCAAATACAGTAGAAATTGTTAATGCAATAACCGGAACCACTACGATAGTATACGCAGCCTTACCAGCTCCTACTCTACCTACTAGTGTTAAGTAAGCTGTAAAAGCGATAATAGAACCAAAAAAAACCAGATATCCCAAAGAGGATATATATGAAATTGAAGTGTCAAAACGAATCTGTTTTCCGCTAAAGATTGCGATTAATAACATTGCGATCGCTCCATACACCATTCCAAAACCATTAGTCTGGATCACCGGAAGTTTAAAAGTCCTTTGATTATAAGCTGACGTAATATTTCCTAAAGAAGCAAATATGATAGAGGTGATACAAAGAAGCAATCCCTTTATCTGATCTCCTGTTAGTTCTACTCTTCTAAATTCTGCCTGATAAATCAATACGGTACCCAAAAGACCTAAAACAGCTCCAATAATAATTTGTTTTTTAATCGTATCACCTAAGAACAATGCTCCAAAAAAGATATTAAGAAAAATCAAAGTGGAAAAAGCTACAGCTACTAATCCACTACTCAAATATAACTCAGACAAATACACCAACCAATAATTAGAACCAAATAACAGCACGCCTTGTAAAGCAATAAAAAAATGCTGTTTTCTTGTAAACTTAAGAGTCAGTTTTGTGATTTTAGCATATCCCAATATAAGAATACCTGCCAGTCCAAAACGATATCCTACAGATACTATCGGATCGACTACACCCAATTGATACTTAATAACATACCACGTAGACCCCCATATCAACGCAGGAATAATAAATAATAAATAATTTGTCTTAGGCACTTAACAGTAGATTAATATGATAATTGTCTGAATCAAAATTAATAATTATTGTTTACCTAACTTACGTAAAGCAACCCATTGTTTTAATTTTTCTCTAGCTTCACAAGCAGGATACCCTAATACTGTTTGACCAGCAGGTACATCCGCCAGAACACCAGATCCCGCACCAACAGTTGCTCCAGAATGAATTGTAGTATGATCTTTTATCGAAGCACTACCACCAATAATTACTCCATCTCCCAAAGTAACAGAACCAGCAAGACCACTACTTCCTGCCATAATACAAGAGCGACCCAATATCGAATTATGTCCAATCTGAACTAAATTATCTATCTTACAACCATCTCCTATAATTGTAGAGTTAAATTTAGCACGATCCACACAAGAATTAGCTCCAATTTCTACTCCATTACCAATAACAACATTACCTATATGGGGAATTTTAACCAATCCTCTCCCATCATCACTAGGACGATACCCAAATCCATCTGCTCCAATACTTACATTTATATGAAAAATACAATAGCTTCCTATCTCGGAACGTTCTCTAATAATAGTACCTGACCAAATAACTGTGTTACTACCAATCGTTGTTTCATCAAAAATAGTAACATTAGGATAGAGTATACTACCCTCACCTATTACAACATCTTTGCCTACATAAGAACCTGCACCAATTTTAACGCCTGCACCTATAACTGCAGACTCGTGTACTACTGCAGCAGGATGAATATCCATATCAAAAACAGGAGCTTCTGGACTAAAAAGTTCTAGTAACTTAGCCATAGCAAGATCTGCATTTTTTACTATAATAAGTGCCCGCTTATCATCTGGCTCCATATTTAAAGACTCATTTACAATAGCAGCACTTGCCTTAGATTGTGACCATAAACGCTTATATTTAACACTTCCGATAAATGTGACTTGATTATTTTCTGCAGTTTTCAGTTCACCTAAACCAGTTATTTTTTCGTTTATATTTCCTACTAATTTACCATCTACGATGGTAGCAATCTCATTAATTGTAAATGATTTCATAATTTTCTTAAGTTATTGTTGGTTTTTGATGATATGCTAATAATCAAAATACCTTTTTGAATAATTGACAAAGCATACAACCAAAACTGATCAACAATATATGCTTATTAAATAATAATTAACATTATTTAATATTTTTTTTAAGGAAGCATAAATCTTTTAATTAAAATACAGAAGCAAATTAAGCCTCTATATTTTTTTTAGACTTTCTATATAAATACGAATTAAAAATATTTCTTTTAGCAAATCTAAATAACTTATCAGAATTAATCATCTTAGTATATACTGTTTTAGGCACCCCAAAATACTCATAGGTTGTTCCATCCAAAAAAGAGATTTCTAATAATAACCCTTTATGATGGTAATCTGCTATACCAGATTGTGACGTAGTTAATACATACTCTTCAAGATTAGCGGCTTTCGTTTCTGGAGCGATACTTACTAAAAAATGATACCCATCAATAATTTCCCTGCTTTTTTCTTCTGCTTCTTCTCTCTTTTCATCACCTTCCTGAAATTTGTCTGGATGCCATTCTTTTACTAAATTTCTGTAAGATGTTTTTAGTTTTTTAAGATCAATTTCTTTTTCAACAGCAAACATCTTTTTATACATATTAATACGCTTCATAATTAATGCTTTAAAATTAGTGCGCGAAACTACAGTATTTATAGAACTAATTCTTTGTATTGCATAAAAAAACCTGTCAAAATTGACAGGTTTTGAGATAAAAAACTTAAAGCGTATATGTTAGATAACTTTTACGTTTACTGCATTTAATCCTTTTCTACCTTCCTCAAGATCGAATTCAACTTCATCGCCTTCACGAACTTCGTCAATTAATCCTGAAATGTGTACAAAATGTTCTTTGTTTGAACCCTCTTCTACGATGAAACCGAAACCTTTTGCGTCGTTGAAGAATTTTACTGATCCTTTAGCCATTGTAATAATTTTAATTTTAATAATATGTTATATAGACAAATATAGTTCCATTAAATTAAACATTACAATACTTATATATATTTTTTGAATATTTGTCCATTAAAACTACTAATTAACCAAATAAAGTAAAAAAAAGGAATATAACAGACAATTAAATTATTGTGATACGTACCTTTTTCTTCTTTAACCTACTATTATTTAATGTAGTAACAAGTTTATTTGCAATAGAAACGGGTACTGCTACAAAAGTACAATCTTGTTTTAATTCTATAATTCCAAGTTGATCTTTTTGAATTTTTCCTTGCTTAAAAAATAAGCCCGCTATATCTCCCTTAGAGATTTTATCTTTTCTACCACCAGAAATAAATAACGTTTGCCAGTAAGAAGGATTTCTTTTGGTTTCCCCCGTTATTGTTGCTTGGGAAGTGTTTTTAATAAAATCTGGTAGATTTTCTTTTTCCCATTTTAAAATATAGGCTGTTCCCTCAGCATTTACTCTGGCAGTCCTACCATTTCTATGTGTAAATTCTTCTATTTTCAATGGAAGCTGATAATGAATAATATATTGAATCTCTGGTATATCAATACCTCTGGCTGCCAGATCTGTAGCGATAATAATTTGATGTGTTCCGTTTCTAAATTTAATCAAAGATCTTTCTCTGTCTTTTTGTTCCATTCCTCCATAAAAACAACCATGATCTATATTATGTTCTGTTAGGAAAGTACTTACATAATTAATAGTGTTTTTAAAGTTACAAAATATAATCCCTGGTTGATTACCCAGATAATTTAACAAATCTACCAGAGTTTGTAGTTTGTTTTTTTCTGGAGAATCTAATGTTTTGACTTCTAATTTAGAAACTCCCTTATCCAGATGGTTTACCGTGACTGGCTTCTCAAATTTTACAAAATCGGGAATCTCTGTTTGATGCGTAGCAGAAGTCAGGATTCTTTTCTCTATACCGGTCAACTCATCGATGATACCTTTCATTTCATTTTCGAAACCTACTTCTAAAGACTTATCAAACTCATCAAGAACAAGTGTTTTAATATGTTCCTTACTGAAATTTTCTTTACTAAAATGATCCGCTATTCTTCCTGGAGTTCCAATAAGAATGGCAGGTGCATGTTTGAGCTCAACTTTATCTTTAGACATTGATCTCCCACCATACACAGCATTTACCTTATACCCTGACCCCATTACTCTCACAACTTGCTCGATTTGTATTGCTAATTCTCTGGAGGGTACCAGGATCAATACTTGTATATCTTTGGATTTAGGATCTAATCCTGCAATCACTGGTAATAAAAAGGCTAATGTTTTTCCTGTTCCTGTAGGAGAAAGAATAATCGTATTCGCTGTATTTTCTACAGCGAGTAGTGCTTCTTCCTGCATGGTATTGAGTGCCGGAATATTTAGTTTATCAAGGATATGTTGTTGTGATTTCATATAATTATTTGGAAAAACTATTTTTTCTTGACTGTATGTTTTGTAATCTCAGAAGTAGAATTTGCATGCTGTGCTACATAATTTGCTATCATTTTTTCTATCAACTCTTCTTTAGTAAGATGATGAAAAATTGTTTTGATTTTTTCTTTAAATTCTGATGATACGGTATGATTTGGTTTAGTCTTAAAGATCTTTTTAGCCCATAAAAATGCTTTATTTTCTTCTATACTTTGTGCATCCGCTTTTTTAAATTCTTTATAAACGATATCTAATTCATCTTGAAATTCTGCTAAATAATGCACCTCTTCTTTCTGTAACACCGTTAACGAGAGTCCTCTTGCTCCTGCTCTTGCTGTTCTTCCACTTCTGTGAATATAGGTCTCATAAGCATCTGGTAAATGATAATTAATAACAAAAGTAATCTCTTTGACATCAATTCCTCTGGCTGCCAAATCTGTTGCCACCAGAATATCTATATGTCCCGCTCTAAATTGCTCCATAATTCTATCACGAATAGGCTGAGAAAGACTTCCGTGCAATGCTCCTGATGAAAATTTATGAATCGCTAGGTTCTTAGCAAGCTTATTAACGGCAGCTTTTGTTTTACAAAAAATAATGCCTCGCTCCCCTATTCTACTGGTAAGAAAATGCATCAAAACATCTAATTTCTCAATAGGTTCTACAACTACAAACTGATGATCTATTCCTTGATGTCCAATAGTATCCATATCCGCTTGTACCTGAATCACATGCTTAGACATATAATTTTGGATCAATTGCTTAATAGTTCCAGGCATTGTAGCCGTAAAAAGAATAGTTCTTCGTTTTTTTGGTAATACAGCTACAATTTTATCTAATCCATCTTTTAATGAACTCATCATCTCATCTGCTTCATCCAGCACTAGATAATCTGTATCTGTTATATCTACCGCATTACGTTTTATCAGATCGATTAAGCGACCTGGTGTAGCTACAATAACGTGAGTATCAGAAGTCAAACGTTCTATCTGAGGTTTAATAGGAATCCCACCACAAACAGCTGCAATAGATACTGCAGGGATATGAGTTGAAAAAGATAGTAGGTTTTGATAAATCTGATGTCCTAATTCTCGGGTTGGGACGAGAATAACCACTTGAATTTTGGATTTTTTTATATCAATTAATTGTAATAAAGGTAGTCCAAAAGCGGCCGTTTTTCCTGTACCTGTTTTAGCTAAACCAACAACATCATCTTTTTTTTGCAACAAGAGTGGTATCGCTTTCTTTTGAATATCTGTAGGTGTAGTAAAATTAAGTGAGGATAAGGTTTTTTGTAATGCTATTGAAACTCCTAAATCGGAAAATTTTGTTGACATAAAATATTTTCGACAAAGATAGGTGTATAATTAAACTTGTCCTAATTACAGAAATAGCGCTATAACAACGGTTTAAGATACACAGTGCTTACAATTCTGATTTTAGAGCTTTCACATCTATTATTAATTGAGCGATTGAAGTTTTATTCAATCCATTATAAATACCTCGTATATGATTTTTATCGTCTATTAACAGAAAGTTTTCTGTGTGCAAAAAATCATTTTCATCTTTTTCTTTACCCAAATCTTCTTCAACAAAATAATGATTTCTGCCTAAATCGTATATTTCATCTCTATCTCCCGTAACCAAGTGCCATTTATTAGAAATGACTCCTTTTGTTATCGCATATTCTTTTAATACAGGAACAGAATCAAAGGATGGCGTAACAGAATGAGATAATAATAGTATATCCTCATCATTTTTAAACTCCTCTTGTAATTTGATCATATTATCGGTCATTCTCGGACAAATTCCTGGGCATGTAGTAAAAAAGAAGTCTGTGATATAAATTTTATTAGCAAACGTTTGTTGAGTTACAGTATCACCATCTTGATTGATTAGTGAAAAATCCGGAATAGAATGAAAATCTATGGTTTCCTTACTGTCTGGTGTTAACCAATGTGGGGTAAAAGCAGGATCATTAAAAAACGGAAGTGACTCTACTCTACTAGTTTCTTTGCGCACTACCGGCTCGTGTTTTGATTTTTTACAACCGGAAGCGAATAAAACTATAATAAATAACACGCCAGAAAACTTATGGATATACGACAACCTCATTTTATTTATATTTTTCTTTTATTTTTTCTTTTTTCAATTGATAGCATAGATCTGCACGTTGTAGACCAAAAACACGACCATTTCTGGCTTCATAATTTACATATATTTTACCATTTTCTAACCAAGCTTGCTGCATTCCATTTTCCTTGCCATTTTCAAGATATGTTTTTTTTGCTAATGATCCACTTTGAAACCATTTTTGCTGAACCCCATCTCTCACACCATTAATATAACGAGCCTGTGAAGCTATTTTACCATTACTCCACCATACAGTAACTTTACCATCCAGATGATTTTGAATATAAAAAGATTCTTTTTGTAACAAACCATTATCGAACCATTTTTTTGCAACGCCCTCTTTTTTTCCTTTATAATAGCCAATCTTTTCTTTTAATTTGCCATTAGCATGATAGGTAATGGCAAATCCATTAAATGGAATAGTTCTATAATACCACTTTCCTTCATTTTGATTCAAAACTAACTGATCCTTCTTAACGCAAATGTCTAAAACTTCGTATGTAGCATCCACAAAAAGTTTAGGATCAGCTATGTTTTTTTTGCAACCAATGGTTATCAAAAAAGTACTGCAAACCATATATGAGATGAATTTGATCATATCATAATTATTTATTTTCCCCCAGAAGGTCTCTGACGATTAGGCTTAGGAGCATTTTCTAATTCAGTTTTGGAAATAAAACCATCTCCATCTGCATCAATTTTCGAAAAATCACTCTTTATAGGTCCTTCAACTTCTTCTACACTAAGTTTACCATCACTATTAGCATCCATACTCGCAAATGTGGGTCTATTTCCTTGGCCTCGCTGTCCCCTATTATTTTGGGTATTACTAGTTGTGTTACTCGTAGAGCTACAATTTACGAAGAGAACTGCCATTATTATGATCATTAATGATTTCATACTACTATTTTTAATATTTAAAATTTATTGTCTTTTTTCATTAGGAGGCCCCTTTCTTTCGGGTTTTGGTGCATTTTCTAGTTCCTCTTTAGTTAAAAAGCCATCCTCATTAGTATCAATTTTAGAAAAATCCCGTTGTAAAGGACCTTTAATTTCTTCTTTCGTTAATTGACCGTCTTTATCCGCATCCATTTTCTCCATAATCTCCTCAATACTGGGATGTTCGTGATTTTTAGGCTCTTCTTGACTAGATGCTTCTTTTGACTGTGCTTTAGACTGACAAGACAAAAAGCATAATGTCAAAATCAACACCATACCTAATTTAGTAAAATTGTTTTTCATAATCTTAAATTTTTATATTTATGAGTATAAAGTTCAGGTAAAGTTTTGGATATCTATAGTGTTTTCTGTGAGCCTATATTTACATTCTGTTAATACCTTTATAAAATCAGTAAAAGCACGTTTTTACAAAGGTTTTTAAAGGCTATTTTCTCAAACTACTGATTTTATTTTTCTTTTATTTGCGTTATGGGAACAAAAAGAAGACTATTTTTTCAAATCACTTTGTGGTTAATTGTATGGATTATTTTATGGCTTGGTCAAAATCGAAGTAGTAGATTTCTTATGGAAAATTCTATTGCTTTCTTTCTTCAAATTATCATCATTATTAGTATTATATATTATACTGCACCGAAATTTTTATTTAAAAAAAAATATATCATTTTCACAATTATTTCCCTTTTTGTGATTATTATTTTTTCGGCAGTTTCCTCAACTGATTTTAAACCACCAGAAAAACTACCTCCTATTGAGGCACTAAGAAAACCCGGTCCAAAACCACCTTCACAGTTTGCTTTTAATTTTTTAATCTTTACTGTATCTTATGTGATTGCTACCTTTATTGAAACCTTTATTTTTGCTCAAAAAAAAGAAGAAGAAATCATTAAAAGTAAAAATGAGACACTTCAGACAGAGCTTAAACTCTTAAAGTCTCAGATAAATCCTCACTTCCTTTTTAACTCACTTAATAATATTTATGCACTTTCTGTTATTGATTCAAATAAAACTCAACAAAGTATTAGTTACTTATCAGATATGCTACGTTATGTTTTATATGAATGTGAACAACAATTTGTGCCGCTTCAAAAAGAAATTACTTATATTGAAAACTATATTAGGTTATTTTCGCTTAAAAGCAGCGAGCCATATCCGATTAAAACTGAATTTAATATTTCTAATTACCATCTAAAGATTGCTTCTATGCTATTTATTCCATTTGTGGAAAATGCATTAAAACATAGTAATATAGAAAAAAGGAATGGTTCATTCATAAGAATCTTTATTGATGATACTATTGACAATAATGTACAGTTTAAGATAGAGAACAGTGTTCCCAAGCAAATGGTGAATAAGGATAAAGTTGGCGGGATAGGTCTGGAAAATGTAAAGAAAAGACTGGATATCTTATACCAAGAAAGTCATACATTAATTATCAATTCGACTCCAGAAATATTTCAGGTTGAATTAAATATAAAAATTCATGGAGAAGATTAAATGCTTAGTTATTGATGATGAAGAGTTAGCAAGAACTCTGATCAAAACATATATCAGCAAAGTTGATTTTTTAGAAGTTATAGCATCGTTAGAGAGTCCTATTGAAGCTATAGAAATTATGAAAAATACGGTTATCGATGTTATTTTTCTGGACATACAAATGCCGGACTTAAAAGGAACTGACTTTGCAAAAATGATTTCTTCAAAAACTCAAATTATATTTACCACAGCATATTCTGAATATGCTTTAGATGGTTTTGAATTAAACGCATTAGATTACTTATTAAAACCCGTAACCTTTGAACGTTTTCTTGTTGCTGTAAATAAAATTAAGAAAGTAAAAACATTTTCTGATGAATCAGAACAAATGATTGTTATTAAATCAGGTTATGACTTACATAAATTAAAATATAATCAAATTCTCTATATAGAAAGTGATAGTGAGTATGTTGTATTTTATACAAAAGATAAAAAGATAATGAGTCATCAAACATTAAAATCTTTAGAAAAAGCATTACCTAAGACTCTTTTTATGAGAGTTCACAGATCTTATATAGTTAATAAAAAAATGGTAACCGCATTAAAAGGAAAAGACTTATTGATAGAGAACACTAAAATACCAGTTAGTGCAACTTATTATGAGGTAGTAAAATCAACATTATTTTAAAGTCACCAGTATATATTAAATAAGGATCAGTTGTAGCTCTATTATAAGGTTAATTGAAAACTTATCAATAAAGGCACATTAATTATTAACCAATTATGATATAGTAAAATATTTCATAGTTAGTTCATATTTTTCTTACATACATCCTATATAAAACAGAAAAACCCCAATATCAGTGGGATTTTTTTGTTCTGAATTTTTTATGATCTTATAACAACCTTATGCATCTACATCTAATAGATAACCAGAGTGAATCATACTATTTATTTGCAATTAACTAATTATTTGACAATTAGTTACCAGCTAACAAAATAATTGAACTACCTGAAACAGGAGAAACTCTATATTCTCTTACTTTCTTTAAAGTCTTAACATATTTTTCTGCCTCTTCAAAAGCGGCATCCATAGTACTTGTCGATGCATTCTTATTAATTGTGATAGTTTTTGAAATAACCTCTCCACTATTATACACAATCGTCATTTTCCATTTTTTAATTGAATGAAAATTACGAGAAGTTAAATTATTCCCAGCAGACAATTTATCCTCTTCTTTTTTATTTTCCTTTTTCCCTTTTTTCTTATCTGTATTAAACTCATTTAATACAGGATACGCATTTCCAAAAGCCACGCAAAGCATTGCAGCTACTAATATTTTTTTCATGATGTGAAGATTTAGTAAGTTTTTAGCAATATACAAATTTTATTTTAATAAGCAAATAAAACTTTAATAAAAAATTATTTGTATATTAAAAAAACACATGTATATTTGAATTCTCATATAGATTTTCAGAATTATGGTAAATAAGAATTTGAAAAAACTCCTTAAAAGAAGTAAAGGAGCTAAAACTGTGTACGGAATATCAAAAACATTAGGAGTGAGTCCTCAAGCCGGTGATTATGTAGTAAAGAAAAAAAATCTTGCTAAAGATTTTGAGAGACTGCAAAAGATTGCTGATTATATGGATGTAGATATAAAAGATATTATAGACTTTAAAAAGACAAAAAAATGATACTAAATACTCACAGGTTGTTCAACTCTATTATTTTCAGGTTATTTACTTTTTTAAAAACCTTTCTTACACATCATACTATGTAGATCACTATTAAAAATCTATGTTAAACCACTAATACTCTTCTAGTATAGTTGACTAATACTCAAAATAACAATCTCTTTTTCATATTATACACCTTACTGATCATTAATAATTAGTAATTTGTATACCTGCGTTTCTTCTTTAAAGCATTGATCAAAAATTAAATTCATTTATTATTGTTATATTCCGAACTGAATTTAAAACCATCAATACGCTTTTGTTTATGAGATTACTTTTACTAGGTTGTGTTTCCGTATTATGCATTTCATTTTTTAACGTTATCTCAGTAAATTCTGATACTTATATAGGTCAATGGATAATAGAAGGAGGATCTATTATTGAGATCTACGAGAAAGATCATCTTTTTTACGGAAAAATTTATAAGCGTGCAGAAAAACCTATTTCTAACCTTAATGGATTAGACAATAAAAATCCTGACAAAAACCTTAGAAATCGTCCTTTATTAGGGATGGTTATATTAGATAATTTAAGTTTTATAGAAGGCGAACTTTCCGGTGGCACCATTTATAATGCTGATAGTGGTAAAAAGTATACGGTAAAAGTATGGATTGATCCTGATAATATCGATTTGTGTTTTATCCGCGCTTACAAAGGTTTCTTATTTAAAACTTTTGAAGCCAAAAGAGTAAAGCAACATTAAAGAATCTATATTATTTATTAGTAAATCAATTATAAGTTCATCCCTTAAAATTGAACTACCTTAACTTAAAGATTCGAGGTACTAAAAAAACAAGACCGTTTTGATATAAAAATTAGGAAACGAGACTCTTTTATCCCGATTCTATACATTATACTCAAGGCAAAGCCTCTAAGAATTGTAATTAATTAAAGTGATAACCCTGCTTAATTAACAATCAATACTCATAAAATTAAATTGAAGAGAGAGATTATACCTTTGCTCTATGATTATTTTTCGTACTAAAAGCAATGGAAAAAAGGATAGATTAATTCATTTTAATAATTCATAATTGAACGATTATACTTATTCCATTACTACTTCATGATATGTCATTTTAACAATACTAGTGTTAATTATTAACAAAATTGCTAGAATAAAAGTATCTAAAATACATTATCTTTAATCATACACCTTTTATTGTCAATACATTATACCAACTCAAATTTTTTTTGAGCAAAATAGGGCATCCTTTTCTATAAATCGGTGTAGTATTCTTGACAGCATACAAAAGTAATTTTTCTATAAATTTTTAAACTTTTTATCACTATGAGTATTGTAAGATCCACCCCAAAAGGAAAAATTAAAAAACCTAACTTTAAAGACCAATATGACAATTATATTGGTGGAAAATGGACAACACCGGCAAAAGGTCAATATTTTGACAATGTATCCCCTGTCGACGGCAATAGCTTTACCAAAGTAGCCAGATCCACAACAGAAGATATTGAATTAGCCATTGATGCTGCCTGGGAAGCCGCTCCGGAATGGAATACATCATCAGCAACGTATCGAAGTAATTGCTTATTAAAGATTGCTAACGTTATTGAAGAAAATCTGGAAACACTGGCAAGAGCAGAAACTTGGGATAATGGAAAAGCACTTCGAGAAACTTTAGCGGCAGATATTCCGCTGGCTGTAGATCATTTTAGATATTTTGCCGGAGTAATACGAGCAGAAGAAGGGTCTGCAAGTGAATTAGATGCAAATACAGTGTCTTTAAACATTCAGGAACCTCTTGGTGTCGTAGGTCAAATTATCCCATGGAATTTCCCGATCCTGATGGCAACCTGGAAGATAGCTCCTGCTCTGGCAGCAGGAAATTGTGTTGTGTTAAAACCAGCAGAACAAACTCCGGTAGGTATTATGATTTTGATGGAATTAATCGAAGGAATACTGCCCAATGGTGTGCTTAACGTAGTTAACGGTTTTGGAGTTGAAGCTGGAAAACCTCTGGCATCCAGTCCCCGTATAAATAAAGTTGCATTTACGGGGGAAACTACAACAGGGCAGTTAATTATGCAGTATGCTTCAAAAAATATTATACCGGTAACATTAGAACTAGGAGGAAAATCTCCAAATATCTTTTTTGAAAGTATTATGGATGCAGATGATGATTATTTTGATAAATGTATCGAGGGTGCTGTTTTATTTGCACTTAATCAAGGAGAAGTATGTACTTGTCCATCCAGAATTCTAATACAGGAAAGTATTTATGATAAGTTTATAGAACGTGTTATTGAACGCACAGAAGCTATACAAATAGGTCATCCTCTGGATCCCGGAACAATGATGGGAGCGCAAGCATCTAATGATCAATACGAAAAGATTTTAAATTATTTGAATATTGGTAAGGATGAAGGTTGCGAAGTACTTTCTGGTGGAAAAGCTGCTTACGTAGAAGGATTAGAAGGAGGTTTCTATATAGAACCTACTTTATTAAAAGGCACAAATAAAATGCGTGTTTTTCAGGAAGAAATTTTTGGTCCTGTAGCTTGTGTGACTACTTTTAAAGATGAGGAAGAAGCTATTGCTATTGCCAATGATACTCTTTATGGATTAGGTGCTGGCGTATGGACACGTGACACCCATCAAGCATATCAGATTTCCAGAGCAGTTAAAGCCGGAAGAGTTTGGGTCAACTGTTACCATACATACCCGGCACATGCACCTTTTGGCGGGTATAAAAAGTCAGGGATTGGAAGAGAAAATCATAAAATGATGCTTAATCATTATCGCCAGACAAAAAATATGCTTATCTCTTATGATAAAAAAGCGCTTGGTTTCTTTTAAAATTTGATGATATGACTTCACGCGTAATTATTACCGAAGCAGCAACAAAGATTATAGATATTTTAAGAAAAGAACATGGGGAGTTAATTTTTCATCAAAGCGGCGGTTGCTGCGATGGATCCTCCCCTATGTGCTTAGCAAAAGGAGAATTGATGATTAATGAAACTGATGTTTGCTTAGGAGTTATTCATGACTGTAATTTTTATATGTCTGCTGATCAATTTCAATATTGGAAACATACACAATTGACTATCGATATTGTAACGGGTCGTGGATCCAGTTTCTCTCTGGAAATCCCATTAGGAGTTAGGTTTGTAACTAAATCACGCTCATATAATAATAAAGAAACAAGAGAACTACACCCCGTGCATCGTGGAATGTAAGTAGTAATATTTTTAGAGTATATAACATCTGGTTTTACTATACATTTTATAATTCGTTTATGTATATTTACTAATTATATATTTCAAAATTAAGATATTTTGCATCCAAGAAATATTCACAATGAAGGGTATGATTTCGCTTCATTAATTATGAGCCATCAAGAATTACAAACGTATGTTGAAAAAAACGCTTTTGGAAATAATAGTATCGATTTCTCTGACAATAGAGCTGTCTTACAATTGAATAAAGCCATCTTAAAGCATTATTATCAAATTACAGAATGGAATATTCCTGAATATTATCTTTGTCCGGCTATACCAGGAAGAGCTGATTATATTCACTATATAGCTGATTTACTTAAAGAAGAAGATGATAATCTACCAATAAAAGGATTAGATATCGGAACAGGTGCAAATTGTATTTATGCCATTCTGGGAGCTCAAATATATGGATGGCATATGGTCGGATCCGATATTAAGTTACCCTCAATTGCAGCTGCTCAAGCTAATATAGAAGCAACTAAAGCACTTAAAAAAAAGATTAAAATTCGTCATCAAAATGATAATGCTCATATTTTTGAAGGGATTATTAAAAAAGATGAGTATTACCACTTTACTATGTGTAACCCTCCTTTTCATAAGTCTGAAGCAGAAGCGACAAAAGGCACTTTGAGAAAGACAAAAAATTTAGAGTATAAATCCTCCATTTTAAATTTTGGAGGACAATCCAATGAATTATGGTGTAATGGTGGAGAAGCTTTATTTATAAAAAGAATGATAAAGCAAAGTATAAACTATAAAAGACAAGTAGGATGGTTTTCTTCTTTAGTATCTAAAAAGGAAAACTTAGCTAAACTTTATAAACAACTCAATAAACTACCCGTTGTTCATAAAACTATACAAATGAATCAAGGCAATAAAAAAAGTCGTTTTATAGCCTGGAAATTTCAGTGAAATTATTCTGCGGGTCTACCGTGAATTTCTTCGAATAAAGTATCAAAATTTTCACGCAAATAAGCATTCAGCTTTTTTCTGTAATCATCCTTTAACCAAGACAAGAAATTATAGGTGCTTTTACTAATACACTTCGCATAACTTTGTATTCTATTATCAATATCATCTCCTAAAAGCTTAGCTAAGGCTATGGCATCATATACATCTTCGCTATTCTCTATACATATATATGCATGTTGTGCTATGGATCTTTCTAAAACAACTTTTGAAGATTCTCCCTTTTTTACAGAATTAATATAGGTTTCTTTAATATCAAAATATACTTCCTCAGAATTGGCAAATTCTGCCCTTAATTCTTCTGGCATTTCATGTTTGAAACTGCTTTCTATATCTTCATCGTTTAGCAGTTTATCCAGATAATAATTAGGTGATCTAAATATTTTCTGCCAATCCAAATCTGCGCCCCATGGACCAAATCGATGATGATTATTACCTAGATCAATTACATTAAACTTAGATTTATTTTTTAAAATACGAGATCCACGACCAATCATTTGATAATACAGCGTAAGTGATTTTGTTGCTCTGTTTAAAATAATAGTATCCACGGTAGGCTCATCAAAACCAGTGGTAAGAATACTAACAGAGGTTAAAATAGCATTAGGTGTCTCCTTAAACCATTTAAGAATTTGTTTACGTTGCTTCTTAGTCGCAGTATTATCAAGGTGTGCAATTGGGTATCCACCACTTCTAAATGTATCAAAAACATGTAATGATGTATTGATTCCATTATTAAAAATTAACGTTTTTTTACCTTTAGAATGTTTTTCATATGCTTGTAATAATTTGCTAAGCATATCACTATTAGTATATAGATCTTCAGAAGATTTTACTGTGTAATCACCATTAGATCCAACTTCTAATGATGTTAAACCCATATTATAAGCAAATACTTCTGCACGTGCTAAAAACTCATTTTCAATTAATGATTCGATGGTTTCTCCTACAATTAATTCATTGTAGTTATCCTTCATAGGGAGTTTCATATTAGAACTGAGCGGTGTAGCTGTTACTCCTAAGATAAATGATTTTTCAAAAAACTTAAATAATTTAGTAAAAGAATTATAATGTGCTTCATCTATAATAACGAGACCAATATCAGATATATCCAGAATACCTTCATTTAATCTATTATTTAAGGTTTCTACCATTGCGACAAAACAACTATATGCATTCTGATCATCAAGATTTGCTTTGCTATCAACCACCTTGTTTACTACACCAAAACCAGTAAGCATATTAGATGTCTGTTTACACAATTCAATTCGGTGTGTCATTACTAACACTTTTTTCTGATGATGTTTAAGATACTGCCGAACAATTTCAGAAAAAATAACCGTCTTCCCTCCTCCCGTAGGCAACTGATACAGTAAATGGTAATCTTCTGGTGCTTCTTCAAAACTTTTAAAAATCTTGTTTATAGCACCCTTTTGATAACTGTATAAGTTCTTACCAGTTTCAGTTTCTTCCAATTCTAATACTTTAGTTTTCTTCGACATGTTCTCTAAAATTATAGGGAAGCAAAATTAGTGTCTTTAAAGGGGATTTAACGAATATTTACAAAAAAAAATAGTTGAATTTTTAAAAAACTTGAAGATCTATCCAATTTATCTACGATAATACCATAAAACAAAGCAAATAGTGATTTGTTATTCCTGATAGAAATATGTAATCATTCTTTTACAACTATCAATGTTGCTTTAACACCAGTAGTTAGATTCCATTCATTTGATGTTATAAGCTTCCCTGTATCGTCAAATAACTTAAATGCAGCAGTATTAGGTCCGGATGCGCCTTGATTGAGTGCTTGAATATCTATTCTATTGAAGCCTTTAATCAGGTCAATTTTAAAACCTCTAAAAGTAGCATCCAGCAAAACGTTAGGACGAACTATATCATCATTCACAAAAATCCTAACAACATCACCATCAACAGATTCATGATCTCTATATACTAATTCAACAAAAACCGCTTCACTTTTAAAATCACCTAAATATTGATCGCTTTTATACGCTTCTTTAATTTTTTTATCTTTTTCAAAATATCTGGGAGTACTCTCTGCTGTAGGTTTTAGTAGCCCATTATCGTTACTCATATAAAAAGATTTCTCAGTACGATTAAACGGTGTTGAATCTTTTAATTTACCACTATGCATTGTAAAATTATTAACTGGTGCAGTTAACCCGGGAGATAATTTATAACTATCTGTACTAAGATCTCCTCTATTATCAATGATAACTGATGATGATGTTAATGGTTTATCTATTTGTGCTTGTCCTGTTAAAGCAAAAAATAATATGATACAGTTTACAAAATATTTCATCTCTATATTCCTTTTTTGAAGGTAGTTTTAAATATAACTAATCCTTGACTATTTCTTTCTTAAATACTTCAAAAATCTAACCAAATTACAAAGTCTACAATATTTAAGTTAAAAATAATTAATCTGGACAAAAAACACCGTTCTAAATTTGTTTGACATAAGGGATATCTCGTATTTTGTCACAAAAAAAAATTATGGGATACTACATCATCGGCATCTTACTTTTTTCGGTGATTCTTTTTTTGATTTTTATTTGTTATAAATTAAAATCAAGATTAGATCAAAAAAATAATGAACTAAATATTTTAAGAGATAAAGCAGAAACTCAATCCCAAAGAGGTCAGGAATACATCTCTTCACTAAGTCAGGAATTAAGAACTCCGCTGTATGGAATTATGGGACTGACTAATCTTCTTGTAGAAGAACATCCTGAAATCAGTGATAATAAAAATTTGAAATCATTAAAATTTTCAGGGGATTATCTTTTAACACTGATTAATAACGTACTACAGGTTAATTATATTACTTCTAAAGAAATTATTCCTCATAAAACAATTTTTGATCTCAAAGAAGTAACTCAATATATTGTAAATTCATTTAGTTATGCCACAGAAAATAGTGGCAATACCTTACATTTTGATTTCGATGATTCAATTGATCAGTCGGTTAAAGGTGATTCGTCTATTTTATCGCAAATACTTATGAATCTGATAAGTAATTCTCTAAGATTTACAAAAAATGGTAATATTTTTTTCTCGGTGAATCTAAGTAAGCGTTCAGCACTTACTAATACAATATCTTTTACTGTAAAACACGATGGAAACGAGGTTTCTAAAGAAGAAGAGAAATCTATTTATCAGGAGTTTATTAATATTGAAAAAGTAAAAAAAACATATTTGGGCACAGGTCTCAATGCAACCATAGTTAATAGACTAGCTAAAGCTGTAGGAGGTAAAATTATTTTACAAAGTAAGGAATATGCGGGCTCAGAATATTCTTTTATTGTCGATTTAGAAAATACAAACGTTAAAGAAGATAAACAAGGTCATACTTCATCTGTTAACGACAAACAGAAGGTTCTCATTGTAGATGACAATAAATTAAACTTATTAGTAGCTGATAAAATCTTATCTAATGAAAACTTTGATTGTACTACAATCGATAATGGATTTGATGCTATAGATCTGGCAAGAGAACATGATTATGATATCATTTTAATGGACATCAATATGCCAAAATTAAATGGTATAGGAACTACAAAAAGAATTAGAGAGTTTAATGAGAATGTTCCGGTAATTGCACTTACAGCAGTAGATGTAACGCAATTAAACAGACAAATTATGCAAGCGGGATTAAATGATTATATACTGAAACCGTATGATAAAAATCTTTTATTAGATATGATTCATAAATATATTAAGAAATAAGTGAACATTTATTAATTAGCATAATGTGTGAATAATACTTTGCCACTGTTTGTCAGTTCAAATTAAGCAATTAATACATTAACAGAAAGAAGTTTATCCTTAATCACCTCCATACTTCCCTTATATTCCCAATACATTATTCTATTATGAGCTGAGGTAACCAATATATATTTTTCGCTGATGGATTGAATACGATCAATGGATACCATTTTTTTTATGAATTCTGTTTCTTCAACGACTTCTTCTATTTCTTTATTGTTAGTATCAAACCCATGCACAATAATTGCCGTTTTAACTTCGATTTCTATAAACATAAAAATACTGATTAAATTAGTGCTGACTTCATAAACCAAGTAAGCGTAAACACAAAAATACGATTTTTAGGCCGGTTCATCTATAGAAATCACCCCGATACGGCGGTCACTAATTCACTAATAAAGAAGAATTTCTTGTCCTATATTCAACACTGAGCTTTGCGGAATTTCATTTAATTTACATATCTCAGATACGGGAACATCATTTTTATTGGCAATACCATATAAGGTATCTCCTTTCTTAACGATATGTATTTTTTTAACCGATGCTGTATCTTCTGTATTAATATCTTCAATAGAGGTATGAATTATAATATTACTTTGTTTCTTAGAAGTATGAGACCTTACAGTAGCCCATTTTTTTGTTACTACTATATCTTGAGATCTTACCTTGGTATCATTAGTAAAATCAAAAAGATATTCTGGATGTATACTTTCTCCTTTATATCTAACCTCTAAGTGCAGATGACTACCTCTGGCATTCCCAGAGACACCGCCTTTACCAATGACTTGTCCTTTTTCTACGATCTCATTTTCTTTTACTTCATATTTTGACAGATGGGCATACACGGTTTCTAAACCATTATAATGTCGTATAACAATTGTTTTTCCATGTCCTCCGTGTGTACGAGCATACCTAACTTTACCTCCTAAGATTGCTTTTACGTTATCACCGGTAACCAAATCAATATCAATCCCCTGATGTGGTCTTCCTCTTCTCCATCCATATCTCGAAGTAACTACCATGTTATGATCTACAGGAGATGAAAAAGCTTCATCTTCAAAATGTAATTGAAATGGATAAGATAACTTTTGATTCCAAAATGTATTAAAAACAGCAGTGTTCCAATTACTGGTAAATACTTCATTTTTTATTCTTGCATCAGATATCGTATGAACAGACGATTCAAAAATATGGTGATGATACCTATTATATATAGGTAAATAAACTATGTTACCATCTATTACCAATTCTCTTTGATCTATAATTTTGATATCCTCTACCTCTATTTTATCTAATGATTGAGATTGTACCGTATTTACAGTAATACAGGCTAGATATAATGAACAACCCAGGACATTATGTATTACATGTTTTATTTTATTAAAAAACATTAATTCTATTTAAATTTTAAAATTGAACGTATTTATGGTCCTACTTTTAATAAAGCGATTAAAAAAAAAGATCGTTACACTTAAAAAAAGATAAATTTTCATAAAATACTACCCCTAACTAACCAACAAAAACTAAATGATTATAAATCAAATAGCTATAAAAATTAAAACGGCTAATTTACCGTAAAAAAGCTGTGGTTGACCAATTAAATAAATAAATTTAACATATCTTAAGATTTTACTATGAAAAATTTAGTAGGTCATATTACAATAAAATAATCAAGTTCCAGTTTTATATCACATATTAAGAACTAATTAAATGACCATGAAAAAAGTATTCACATTAATTGCATTATCAGGAGTTTTGATGACAACGTCTTGTGTATCTAAAAAGAAATTTTTAGCTGTAGAGGCTGATTTACAAAACACTAGAAGCACGTTACAGAAAACTACTGTAGAAAAAGAAGAATTAGAATCGAAATTTGCTAAAATTGAAGCTCGAGTTGCAGATTATAATTCAAAAATCAATTCTCTTAGAGAAGCTAATGACGAAAAAATGGTACAGGTTGGAGATCTTGCTGTTATTTCTAATAACACTAAAGAGAAAATGAAACAGACACTTGCGAATGTAAGCCCTGAGAAACTACAAGGTGCCCAAACGCTTCAGGATTCAATGAACATAGCTGTTTCTCATAACCTAAAAAGTTCTTTAGATGATAATCTTAAAGAAGATGAGGATATTTCTATTGATATTGAAAACACGGTAGTGATGATTAATATTTCAGACAAAATGCTTTTTAATAGCGGTAGCTATAGAGTAAGCAATAAAGCAAACGATGTTTTAGAAAAATTAGCTCAAGTAATCAATTCTGAGCCAAGTCTTGAAGTAATGATTGAAGGTCATACTGATCCAAAAACGATCAATACTCCTGCATTAGAAGATAACTGGGATTTAAGTGTAAAAAGAGCAACTTCTATTACTCGTTTATTACAGAATAAATACAATGTAGATCCTTCAAAATTAATCGCATCAGGAAGAAGTAGCTACAAGCCTCTTGTAGAAAATGATTCTAAAGAAAATATGGCTACTAACAGACGTACAAGAATTGTATTGTTGCCTAATTTAGATAAATTCTTTGCTATGCTTTCTTCGAACTAAGAAATTTATAAATAGTAAAAAAAAGGGATGACTTATTGAGTCATCCCTTTTTTATTGACTATAATCTAAAACTATAGATTACTTTTCAACATCTTAAAAAAAAATTATATTTATCTGGTTTTACCTTATACGCGCTTCTGTGCTTCAACTAAATTATTTTCTATATAATACCATTATAATTAAAAATATGAAGCCAGAAACGAATAGTCCATATATACCTCAGATAGCTATAACTATCAAAATTTGACTTAATATTAAAATTATACAATAAGTGTTTATTGTATAATTGTATTTAAGGTTTGATCTAGTATCTCAAATACAGCTTGATTATCCTTCTGCGTATATTTTTTTATGTTTTTCTGAAATCTGGGAAGATCGTATAAAAATGATTTAATACCATCTAATTCAAAATCTTCCAACATCTTTCCGAACTCTAATTTTTGAATATAAGCTCCGTTTAGATACTGTTCAAATTGATTTTGAATAGGTACAGTACATATAGGTTTATGTAAGAACAGTGCTTCAGAAAGAAAAGAATACCCTCCATTTGAAAAAACAGCTTTTGCTGATCTAAAGTTATTAATAAACTCAGCTTCACTAAACTTTTTTAATTGAACATTTCCATAAGTTATTTCCTTATTAAATCCATATAATAAAAATGTTTCATCAACTAGATTGTTTAAGATTTTTACCATCTTTTCTTCACTACACGAAGACTGATAGATTAAGATATGATTTTTTACTAATGGTTTTGCTTTTAAAATTTCGGTTCTGATGATTGGAGGTACTAAGACACTATTTTTCTTCTTAACATCAATATCAAAAAATGTAGATATGACATAGAGATTACATTTAGGCACTTTGGCTTTTACCACTGCTTTTGCAATTCTATAATTTGTTTTTTCTGATTTAGGAATTTGAATATTAATTCTTCCACGATTCATAATCTGCATATTATCAATACTAATAATAGGAAGGCTATGATATTTAGCATACATATAAGTAAATGACTCAAAATCAGATATCACAATATCGGGCTTAAAACCTAATTCAAGGTCTTTATATTTTTTTAAATTTTTTAATAAATTTTCTGGAGCATCTTTTAATATGGTTGCAGAAGTCTTTGACTTAGATACCACGCCATCTTCATATGCAAAGCGAAGACCTTTAATTTCGATGGTTTGACCAGGAAATTCTTTTTTTAGAAATAGAAAAGCTTTATCACTTGAAACAATTTTTATTTCATGATTTCTTATCAAATGTTGTATAATAACCTTTGCGCGTGTAGCGTGCCCCATTCCCTCACCAGGAACTCCATATAAAATTTTCAAAATTCAGTATTATTTTATAAATCAGAAGTTAGTAATAAATATAGGTAAAATTATCCTATATAGGTATTCACACTAGTTCTTAAACTACAAGAACTATGGAGCATTTGCTTAAATTTATGAGCTAGTTGTTCATCTGTGAATTTCATAGCTTGACTAATACTATTAGATAGAATTAATTCTCCGATAAGATACTCTACAAAATAAGTCTGTTCATCAGTTAATAAAACATATTCCGTCATATAACAATAACTGTTTCAAGCATCATATTTTATGTCGTGTGATGCATTTATTATATAAAGCAAATGTACTTGATGTGATTATTGGATTTAAGTTTTAAAAACAATGTTATTCAATTCTTATTCACAATTTAATAAATTATGTGGTGGTATACATTTTTGATATCTTATGCCTCCAAAACCATTTGCATATTAATATTTAATAGATTATTAATGCATACAGCCCAAATACACTGATGATGTCTTAATATATGCATCTTTATAAAATTTTCTTGCGCTGGATAAAAGTTCTTTTTGTTCATCTATATAACCGCCGGTAGATACGATAACCATATACAAACCTTTTGTAAACCCTTCATAATAATCTGAATATTCAATACTTATATATTCACCACTATCAAATCGTCCACGTGGTATATATCCATGATTTTCTCCACATCCACATAATTCATCGGTTGTAAGACCTTCTGTGGGGCTTTCATACATTCCACGTAGTTCTAATTTCATATCTAATTGTCTACTTGCTTCTTTAGCCAATCTTAGCGCAGTATCATACTCTTTTCCAGAATGAATAATCAGAAAATCCATATCATAATAGTCAGATTCTTGAGCACACAAAGGATATATACCAAAAATGATTGTTAGAACATTTAAAATTATTATTTTTTTCATTTCAATGTTGTTTTACCGTTTAATAGCAGGTACTAAAACTCCTGTCATTAGATTACTTTAAAATTCGAAACAGCTAAGCTAATCTATAAAATAATTTAATACTGTGGTTACCTACAAATATCAAGATTATAGCCCTACTATAACACCCTGTTTCCAGTGAAATAACAGAAGAAGTATTCACACACCAAAAGTTATAACCAACATAAATTATAATCAATTTACATACTAATTGGAAGATATGACACCAATAATAGTCCCAAAACTACCATCCAATTGTATCCAATCCTCTGAAGGTATATAAGCTCTGGAAACAAATCCATCAAGATATAAAGCATTTTTGCAACCGTGTTGTTTAAAATATGATGCAAAATCATAAAAATTGATTTTCTCTTTTGAGATTGCAAAAAGAATATTACCATTAGGTAAAATTCCCACTCCATTCCTTATATGAACATTAGAAGAGCCCTTGTTAAATTTAGGATGCATTTTCCCATCAATTAATAACATTGGTCCTGATTGAGTAGCATACTGTATATTTTCAGAATAGTTAAAATCTGTAGTTTTGCAAACTCCTGGTTCTTTATTTTCTGTAAGATAAAAAATACCATTAGGCTGTAGATAAAAATTACCATATCCATTATTTGCACTATCTATTGGTGCCTGGATGATACCTTTTTCTATAAAAAGTCCCTGTGGAGATTGATCTCTTAGATACATACCACCATTCATAGCAAATACTAATTTTTTACCTTTTTTTTCTAAGGCTGTTTCTAAATTTTGGAAATTACTATAGTTTACGCCATTATTGTCCTTCCAATATATATCCAACGAAAATTTAGTTGGATCAACACTATAAGTGACTAATCTTGACTCATCAATACATTCGATAATAATATCTTCTGAGTATGCGTCATTAGTACCCTGAGAGCATGCTATAGAATTAAAAAAAAATACTGATAGTAACAATAGAATATTCTTCATTATAATTTCCTGTTATACATTACCATTCTCCTGATGCAATTAATTCTTCTACATCAGCATCAACAAAACCGTACATTTTTGCAATAAAAACAAAATCAGCTCCAATACACTCTCTCGCCCCTGTCTCAATTTCACTATTATTTGCATCAAATACTACTTGTAGTAGATTAAATTTTTCTGTTGCCTCTTGCGTTAGATCATATAATTCTGATAACGACTGTGGAGATTGTTTTTCAATTCTAAAACACAGATCAATTAATATCAGTTTTCCTTTATCAACAACATGATTAGGAAAATAAGGATCTCTATACATCATTGCTAAAAATTCATAATTTACCATAACCTTATTCTGCAGATTATTTTGATCCAAATTCATCGTTTTGTCATCCACTATTGTATTACTATTGGACTCACTAAATGCTTGATATGAGTTCCATGCTGCCAATGGTATCATTATATAATTAGGAACAATAAAGAAAATGATATAATACAGACCTATTAGTCCAATCATAACATATATCATATTTCTCAATAGCTTAATATTCATCTACAATTTATTTGTCATCTTATTTTAATATATACTTATTAAAAGTCAAATCAGAGATATTTTTTTAGTAGTTATTAATACTAATACCATCTAATCCAAACGATAATATCCACATTTTAGATAGGCGCCTTCAGGAAAATTAATAGGATGATCAATGTCATGATATGTTTTTTCTATGATTTGAAAATTTCTACCTATACTTACAATATTTTTCTCAGAAATTTTAAAGAACCTTTCTGCCACCACTCTTGATGAACAAGATGCTACGATTAATATACCATTTTTTTCTACTAATCTAGCTCCTAGCCTAGCGAGTCTGGCATAACTATTTTCTGCTTTTACAATTTCACTTTCTCTTTTTGCAAAAGATGGTGGATCAATCACGACAATATCAAACTTTTTATGTTGATCTATTAAACGCTGGAGTCCTTCAAACGCATCTATGGCAAAAATAGCATGAGTACCTGTATAATTATTTAAAGAAGCATTATCAGATGCCATTTGTAATGCTTGTTTACTGATATCTAAACTAATTACTTCTTTTGCTCCTCCCACAAGTGCATGCACAGAAAATCCTCCGGCATAAGAAAATACATCCAGTATTTTTTTATCTTTTGCTAAACCTCCTACTTTATTCCTATTATGTCTATGGTCCAAAAAATAACCAGTTTTATGACCTTTGATCACATTAGCAGAAAACAATACACCGTGTTCTCTAAAAATAACAACCTCATTATCTAAAACTCCGTAGATTACTTGTCCGTCTTGTATCCCATACGTTTTATTTTCAGATTGTAAGGATCTACTTAATCTTATTACCACAGTTTCGCAGCCTGTTTGTGCTATCAAAATTGGAACTATCGTATTAAGGTACGGAAACCAGATATGAGAGTATAGTTTGATAACTAATACAGTGTCATATACGTCTGCTATAAACCCAGGTAGATGATCATTTTCTCCAAATATTAAGCGATAACTATTAGTATCTGTAGCTAAAAGTGGTTTTCTAATCCTATATGCTTGCTTAATTATTATAGTAAACCATTCATCGTTAATCTGAGCTGGCTTTTCAAATTGTATAATCTTTATACGAATTGGAGATGTAGGATCATATAAACCAATAGCAAGTATTATATTCTTTTTAGAATCATAGATAATAGCCAGATCTCCTGCACTTCCTTTTATATTTTGCTTAACAATACTATCTTCAAAAATCCAGGGATGTCCTCGCTTAACCATTCGTTCTCCAGCTGGACGTAGCTTTATTGCTAATCTTTTTATTTTAATTTCCGGAATAATATTCATAGACTACAAGAATAATACTATTTTTTATTTTTAAAGACTATTTTTTGATGCGAAGTTATGAATACCAGGATAAGAAATTTATAGCTCTTATATTGAACCACGAGACTATTGTTTTATTGTCATCTTATATTTTATCAATACCCTTCATGAATTACTTCAATCTAAAGACACGAGGTATCAGAGGCAAGACTACTGATTCACTACAAAATTTAAGAAATAAAACTCTTTTATCCTTATTCTAAATACTACAACGGAGGAAAAGCCTCTCATTAATTTGTAAAAAGTTCTTCCAGAAGAATGATATGTTCTATTAATTCAGTTAAAATAACAATAAAAAAAGGGATTGTTAAAACAATCCCTTTTAAAGAATTTTTGTCTAGTTATAAAAATATCATTAAAATACTTTCAATAGTAGTATACAACTAGCCAGTTTCTTCTGGTTTAAGAGGTGAATTTGTGTAAAAAACTAATTGGCTAATGAATAAATGATTAAACAAAAATCAGTCTGTTACTAAATACAAAGATAGGATATCTAGTTAAAATCTGACTATGTGTAAACCTCAAAATATGTGCTTTAATAGTGTTGATTGATCGTATATATAAACCGTCCAAATGCAAGGATATAAAGTATTAAACAAAGCCACATTGCTACTCAAATAAGGGAATTAACCTCTCCCCTTTATCCCGACTCTTGAGCCCCAAAATCCTGATTTTATACGCTACACCCAAGCCAAAGACTCTAGGAATTTTATTGATTTAAGATTATACATTACAGAAGATTGTTACCAAAAATTAAAGTCATACATATTTATAAAATTAAATATGTATATTTGTACTATGGATACAGATAAAATTTTAGAAATAAATAAAGCGCTTGCTAATTCGACCAGATTGAATATATTAAAATGGTTAAAAGATCCAGATGCTAATTTTCCTCCACACATTGAATTAGGACATTTTAATTTTGGAGTTTGTGGACAATTAATTCAGGATAAATCCGGATTATCGCAACCTACAATTTCACACTTCTTATCTACAATGCATAAAGCAGGTTTGTTAATTCCAACAAGGCATGGCAAATGGACTTATTTTAGAAGAAATGAGGAGGTAATAAAAAAATACACTAAAGAATTGGCAACCAATCTATAATAGAATTACGAAACAAAAATAAATAATTACCACTACATATTTATAAAACTAAATATATAATTATGAATATTTTACTCATCGGATCAACAGGAACTATAGGCAAAGAAATTTATAATACTTTGAAGGATAAGCATACGGTGTATGGAGCACATAGAAATTCTGACTCCTACCCTATTGATATTACCAAGCCAGACTCAATAACACGACTTTTTGAAAAACTACCAAAATTAGACGCCGTCATTAACGCCTCTGGTACTGCAGTATGGAAACCTTTATCAGATCTTACTACAGAAGATTACCATACTGGTATTCATAGTAAATTAATGGGACAGGTACATCTTGTTCATATTGCAAAAGATTATTTAAATGATAATGGTTCTATCACGCTTACTACAGGTATTCTTGCAGAACATTATGAACCTAATGCAGTAGCTCTTTCTCTTGTTAATGGTGCATTACATAGTTTTGTCAATGCTGCATCACACGAACTGGATCGAGGTATCCGTCTTAATGTTGTTGCTCCGGGTGCAATTGCCGGTGATTTTCCCAAAGATCAAAAATTCGCCGGATACTTTCCCGTACAAATTAATGAGGTCATAAAAATATATGAATATATACTTACAAGCACACTAACAGGTCAAACTCTAAAAGTTTATTAACACATGAAAATTCCTATATATCAAATAGATGCCTTTACAAAGAAACTTTTTGGAGGAAATCCAGCTGCAATCTGTCAGTTGACACATTGGCCGGATGATGAAACGTTACTTAATATTGCGATAGAAAATAACCTGGCAGAAACGGGTTATTTTATTAAGAAAGGTGTGGTTTATGCCTTATGCAGAGATTGATTTATGTGGCCATGCTACACTAGCTGCTGCTTATGTAATCTTTAATTATATAGACCGTACCATTAGCGAAATTTCGTTTTCTTCTAAAAGTGGTATTCTAAAAGCTAAAAAAGAAAATAATGGAGCAATTACATTAGACTTTCCTTCACGTCCACCAGAGCCAATTGATATTCCTGAAGAAGTTTTTACCGCCTTTACAGCTACCCCTATAAATGCATATGCCGGAAGAGACTTAATTATTACAGTGGCATCAGAAGATGATGTATTAGCAGCGACACCTGCGCTAGAATATTTAAAAGATTTACCTTATTTATGTACTGTAATTACAGCAGAGGGTAAAGACTCTGATTTTGTGTCTCGCGTTTTTGATGCGAATCCTGAGGCTCCTAGTGAAGATCCGGTAACAGGTTCTGCACATGCGGCTTTAGTACCTTTTTGGGCAGATAAACTAAACAAAAATGTTCTTAAAGCCAGACAATTATCTAGTCGCGGTGGAGAACTGGATTGCAAACTAGAAGGAAATCGGGTTTTTCTAAGCGGGTATGCAGTACTTTATCTGATTGGAGAAATAAATATATAAACTAACTAAACATTCATAACTTTAAAACAAAAACTTACAAAACAAAAAACATATGAAAACCATTGGATTAATTGGGGGAATGAGTTGGGAATCATCAAGCCTGTACTATGAATTAATAAATAAAAAAGTAAAGGAGACTCTGGGAGGTTTTCACTCTGCACCATGTATATTACTTTCTGTAGATTTTGCTGAGATAGAAAGATCATTTGGCAGGGATGACTGGGATAGTATAGCGGAACTTATGGTTACATCTGCTAAAAAATTAGAGCATGCGGGAGCTGACCTGGTCATCCTATGCACAAACACTATTCATATATGCAGTGATGAAATAATTAAAAATATCACTATTCCATTTTTACATATTGCCAATGCTACTACAGAAAAGATTAAAGCCAAAGGCTTAAAAAAAATAGCACTTTTAGGCACTAAATATACCATGGAAAAAGATTTCTATAAAGATATTTTAAACGCCCATGGTATTGAAGTACTAATCCCTGATTCAAAAGATCGCGAAACCATAAACCAGATCATATTTCAAGAATTAGTTCTGGGTATTGTAAAGGAAAAATCAAAAGAATCATATCAACGGATTATTAAGAGCTTAGCGATGAAAGGAGCTGAAGGTGTTATTCTGGGATGTACAGAAATACCACTACTGATCAAACAAGAAGATGTAGATATTCCGATATTTGATACTACAAAAATTCATGCAGAAAGAGCAGTAGAAATGGCTTTGGAAGGTAGTATCTCACCAAGTGTGTAAAGTTTAAAATACGGAGGTCGCGACCTCCGTATTTTATTTTTTATTAACTTTAAATTTTATGCACTTATGAAGAAAGAAGATTTCATTACCGAGGATTTTTTG
>NZ_BAABCW010000025.1:0-57210 GCF_039539305.1 Aquimarina addita
AGCCTTATAAAAGCTAACTTGCTTTTATAAAATCCCATAAATCTTCGCTAAAATTTACAATTAACAATTAAAATCTGAAAATATACAAAATAAAAAGACTGCCTAAATTACTTTTTAGACAGCCTCTTTTTTGATGTAAGCTTTATGATGTATTCAAGTATGGTCAGTGTCAAAAAAAGCGCTTACTATTTTCTGTAAGAAAAATGGAAAATTTAAGGTAGTTTAGCTTTTAATTACAATGACAATATTGTTTGATCTTCAAAAAATCAAAGCTTATGATAACAATGGAGCTGTTGAATAATACCAATGTTGAACGAAAAAAAAATTTATCGCAAGATACTTTCAGTACGTAATACCCAATCAATGAACCCACAATTACAATTTCTAATGTTCTGTTTATCTATGAGTATTGGGTTTGCTCAAAACGGAAAAATTATATCCAAAAAGCAGGTAGATCTTTCTAAAACACTAATTTGGGATAGAATCTCTCAAGAGAATGAATTACATCCGGATTTTGAACATGTAAATAAGTTAAATTTCTATGATATCATTTACCAAAGTGATGATCACCAGGTACAAGGAATTATTGTGGAACCCAAAAAAGAGGGAGAGCATCCCGTTGTCATTTTTAATCGTGGAGGAAACAGGGATTTTGGTAGACTAACTATTGGAACTTTGGTCATGTATACTTCTAAATTAGCTGAACAAGGGTATGTAATCATAGGTAGTAATTATAGAGCCCAAGATGAATTTGGTGGGGCAGAAATCAATGATGTACTAAATTTAACTGAAACCGTAAAAGAAATTGACAAAGCTGATTCAGAGTGTATTGGAATGTTAGGGTGGTCCAGAGGTGGGATGATGACTTATATAGCGCTTCAGAAATCAGATATGATAAAAACTGCAATTGTAGGTAATGGTCCATCAGACTTATTTGATATTGCAAGAGATAGACCTAAGATGGAGACCCATGATTTTGCCGAGTGTATTCCAGATTACTGGAAAAATAGAGCATTAGAACTAAAAAAGCGTTCTGTAGTGTATTGGGCTGATGAATTGGATAAGAAAAGTAGTCTGCTAATTTTGTGTGGAACAAATGACAAAAGAGTAAATCCGGAACATGCAGAAAAAATAGCAATTGAGTTGACTGCGATAGGATACGACTTTGAGTTGAAAAAATATGAAACTGATCACTATTTTACCAATTATAAAAATGAACTGAATGAACTGCTAATTGATTGGTTTGACCAACGATTAAAAAAATAATATGTTTGTGAAGGACATCATTTAAAATGCTTTTTTGATTATCATAATATGCCAAAGAACAAGATGTGTGGGATTGATTTTTTTATTTTCGATCTTTATAAAAGTTATTAATTTATAAGGGTAGAACAATATTAGTTATCAAGTAAATTATAGTTAGAAATAAATACATAAAAAAACGCCTCTTTATAAAAGAAGCGTTTGATACATTGATATGTTTTTATAAACAATTATTTCTTTGTAAACAGAGATGGATCAATAGCAGTGTTAAATTTGATATTTGTCCAATTAGTGGTGGCATAGTCTTTACTTATTATTTTCCCCTCCCAATTAGCAGATGCGTATTTTCTTTTGGTGGCAATTTTAATTCCATCTACAGTTTCATATTCAAAAGTCATCAGTTTAGGTTCCGTCACTCCAAAAGCAACAATAGTAAATAGAAACTGATCAATCATTTTTGTTTCCTTATTTATATATAATACATAAGTATCCTGAGCATCACCCACTTTATCGCCAAACGTTATTTTTACCAGATTATACTCTTTCTCATCTACTGTTTTAGTACCGATAAATTCCTGATTGACACCTTCATCCAATAATTTGAAGAACATCGTAAACCAATAGTAATTTGTTTTTCTTAAAAACCGGGCAATTCCATTAGCTTTTTCATCTGTAGAAACTACTCCATCCAGAGTAACCCAGGCATTGGATCCATCATATCCTTCTACTACTTTTTTTTCTGTTCCTCCTAGCATGCTATGAGTAGAATAATCAGCGTGTGATCGTTCTCCATCAAACATATAGGTCTCCTGACTTTTTAGACTGGTCTTTGCTTTTGGATCATTATATTCATATCCATAAGTGACATTACCTTTTGCATAAAAATTTTCTTTTCCTCCAATAGCATCCATCATTTCAGAGATCAATTGCTTTGCATCCTGACTATACCCAAAAGCTACAAATATAAAAGCTACTAGTGTAATTGCATTTTTTTTCATGTGTTCTTAATTTTTGATATGTAGTTAGTTTTGTACTCACTTCTCTCGTGATCATCTAGAGTCGCAAACTTTATGTAATAATTTCATGGGAGGATCTAAAAAAATAAAGTTTAACATAAATTAAGAAAACGCCATGTAATCTAGTGTCAAGTGTAGTGCGTTTATTTAGCTATATTTTCTTTGTAATATTGGTATAAATCTTCTGGTCCGGCACCTCTCCATTTTTTTATATAAATCGTTAGAAAATGAAATTGTAAAGTCCAGATTCCATGATCAAGGTAACGTCTGGCAGAGGTTATTAACCATTCCTGAATGACTACAAATTGATTTCGTGCGTATAGCCTGTTAATTAGGTCATGATCCTCATAAATGATATAAGATTCATTAAAGCCTCCTAATTCTTCAAATAAGTTTTTAGTAATAAATTGACTTTGATCTCCACCTCTACAAGCTCTGCCGCTAAATTGTGTAAACCATCCTATTATTTTTAACCACCAGTGGTTATGGTCAAATTTCATTCTAAAACATCCTGCAGCATCACCATTTTTAACTTTAGTTACAATTAACTGGTCAAATGCCGGTGGAGGAAAACTATCTGCATGTAAGAAATAAAGAATCTCTGATGTGGTCTCTTTTGCTCCGGTATTCATTTGTTTAGCTCTTCCTTTTTCAGAAGATATAAACCTGATAGTTATGTCCTGTTGTACAGAAAAACTGTGTATAATATCCTGAGTTCCATCGATACTGCCACCATCCACGATTAAAATTTCTTTAATAAGATCTTCTGCACTACACATGTTGATTAAATGCGAAAGCAGCTTACTAATAGTAGCTGCTTCGTTTAAGGTAGGAATGATTATTGATATTTTCAATTGTTATGGTTTTTTCTATGGAGCCAAAATTACTCATTTAAACTCCAATTATAATCCATATATCCTTTCTTAGATTGTTTGTCAATTTTGATATCAGCATATTTATTTATAAAATCGGCAACATCTCCTCCATTAATTTTAAAATCTTTTTTATACCAAAGAAATATTTTTGATGCCTCTACCGTATCATTTGTAATTTTATTACGTTGAGGATCATTGATAAAATTTTTAGTTAATGTATGTAGCGCCTCATCAACATTATCTCCCGTAAATGCCTGATTCCAAACAATAGGACAAGAAAAAGATGCACAGTTAATTGCAAAATGGATTCTTGGATCATTCATTTTTCTCAAAATCTTATGCTCCAGGTCATTAAGACTATACCATTCTCCATTGATTTTAAAAAACTCTTTTTTCCATGGATCATCAATGTCTTTAATACTTTTGATTGGGTAACTATCAATGATTAATTTTATAGTATATGCATTATACGCGTTAATCCAATATGCTAAGGTTTCATCTTTGCTCCAGGATGCTGTAGGCGGGTTTTTAGATAATTCGAGAAAGTAAGAATAAAGTAATGAGCTATCTCTCATAAAACCATCATAGTTAACTTTTCCATCAGGTGATACATTTAATAATAACGCCCGATCCCATATAGAATGATCAAATGCCTGTTGTGATTTTGCGGTTAATGAAAAAAAAGATAAGATGATAAAAAGAAAAGTAATTTTTGGGGCCTTCATATTTTTTGTTTTAAGATATTTACTTGATGAATATACTATTTATAATGTATTTCGAGATTAGTAATTTTATAATTATTAATAAGTACTAATCCAAATTGTGGACTTAGTCAGTAACTTATTAGATACCTTACAAGTATCTTAATTTTTTATATGATTCGTAAACTTTTATTCACTTAATCGATTATTTGTGCTATTTAGTCGACAATTATATAAAAATATAAGCTATATTTGATACTAAGGAATATAGATTGTAATAAATTTAGTACATGGAATATGTAAAGAATTCTCCATTTTATCATGAAGCGATACAAGAATTGAATTACCCGTTCGGAAATTTTTATTTATTTGAAAATTTTATTGTGGGTGAAGTGAATGAAGGCGTTGTATTTACCTGGGAGCATCATGCTAAAGTCATTGTAGAAGAAATATCCAGTTTATATGAAAATAATGGTAAGGATCTCGTTTATATCACAAACCGTGTTCATGCATATGCAGTAAAACCAAGTGATTGGTTAAAATTTTATAAAAGTGATTTTAGACTGAAAGCATATGCTATTATAAGTTATACCTCCAGAGGGGCGCTGAATACTATAGTAGAAAAACTTTTTATGAAAAACCGGATTAAAAGTTTTGAAAACCTGACCGATGCAATTTCCTGGTCCAGAAAACTTGCTGGTAAAGAAGAAATTATATCTTAATTTTAGATACTATTTTAAGATATTTAATCTTCTTATCAATTATTTGTAATCATTGAGTAGGTTTACTTTCGTATCCGCAATGAAGTCTTCCAAATTTTTTTTCAGCCTTTTCTCTACAGATACTTTTGATGGTATCATTACAACGATTTAATCCTTTACATTCTTTAGAATAATGATAAGCTTTACTTCCTGTACTATTACAGATAAAAACTTCATTTTTGCATATTGATTTTTTTAAAGGATCCTCTGTTTTGTTCTCCTGAGAAAATCCCGATATAGTGAATAGATAGATACAGGGTATTAGTAATAGGTATTTCATTGATTATAGTTTTACGTAATTTATAGCTTCTGTAGTGTGTCTTTTTTTGAGGTTCGTTTACGATATATCCATGGGGCAATAGATTCTTCTTGCGACCACATTCCTTTCTTTTTTAGCTTAGCCTGCTCTTCTAATATTGTATACGATGTGTCTTTAGAATATTTTTTAAAGTGCAATGCATAACCATTACTGACTAATTCTTTATTTAATATTTTATCCTTATAAGTTACCACAGCAATTAATCTTCTGTATCGATCAAATTTCCCTTTGGAAATCACTTTTACTTTTTTACCAAAACAAAAATCAGCAGTAAATTGTTTTGCTTTTTGCCCGAATGCCTGTTTTTTTTCTGGGCAGTCAATATGTTCCAGCCTTATAATAACAGGTTCTTTTTTATAGAGTACTTCAATAGTATCTCCATCTTTTACTCCAATTACTTTTGCAGTAAACTCATTAGGTAGATTTTTAACCAATGAAAAGGATAAAAAAAGCATAGAATATAAAAGAATAACCAGGATGTGTTTCATAAAACGGGTTGATTATAAGTTGATTAAATATAGGGTATCCTATTTAATTACAGAGGCTACGATCTACATATGATTTATTACCCTTAGAATTGATATAATAACAACCACCTCTGGATCCCCTTATATACTTTTTAGAGGTACTGGATCGGTATGATTTCTTTGTAGGAGTTGTATTCTTGACTGAACCAGAGAAGTTGTTCTTAGAGCTATAATTAACTGATTTAGTAAGGTACTCGGTATTAGATGCAGGATATGTAGCCGTGCCTAACTTTTTATCTATGGCATCAATTCTTTGTTGAACCTCCTGAGCTTGTTTTAATAAATCATCTCGTTGCTTTATCAATTCCTCTTTTATATACAGATTAGTTTCAATACTTTGCGAATTACATTGATAAGATGCCATAATCAAAAGACCTAACAGAAGTAGGTTTTTAATGCCATGATTATTCAATATTAGCTTTTGTTTCTTCATAATTATCGATCGTATTGAGTAATTGTTTTTCGAAATTATAGATATCATCTATAGTCTCAATATCTTCTCTATGGATATTTTTATCTCTATCAAATAGACTCATGTATTTTTTAGTACCATCCAGATGAAGTCTGCAAATAGGTTTACGATTATTATCATCTAATAAAATACCAAAATAGGATTGTGTATCGCGATGCACAATTCGATCTGAGGAGATTTTACGTCTTAGAATTGCTACAATGATTCTATACGCTTCTAGTTCCTCTTCTGTCGTAATGATTTTACTTGTTTCTTCCTCGAATTCTTCAATTTCTTCGTGTTGTTTTTCTGATTCTTTATTGAGCGCAGCATTAAGACGATCATTTACATTTTCACTAATGGTTTGATTAAATGCTTTACGTACTAAATCGGTAAAATCTTCCATAACCCTTTCGGTCAACCTGCCAGAATATACCTGATTAGCAAACAGACGTACAAACTCGTGTGTAGGGCTATTCAGCTCAGTATGGATTAATTTTCTAATTTCTTTTGTATATTTTAAAGAGCTAGCATTATCAACAATTTTATCAATATCAAAATGAGATTTATGGAATTTGGCAATTTCAGGAATGATATTTTCTTTAAGGTGGGTGATTTTAAATTCCAGAAAGGGCTTTTCATCCATCTTATTTGCTTCTTCCAGATCTGTGTAGAATCTGTATTCAATTCCGTTTGTTAAGAGTGCAAAACGAGTTTTAGTTACGTGAAAATATCTAAAAAGTTGAGAGTTGTGAATATTGAGATCTTCTTTCCAGTTTTTACATTCTATAATTAATATAGGATCCTGATGCTGAAAAATAGCGTAATCAACTTTTTCGCCTTTTTTTAATCCCAGATCCGCAGTGAATTCTGGTACTACCTCTGTAGGGTTAAAGCTATCATATCCTAAGAGATTGATAAAAGGTAATACAAAGGCGTGTTTTGTAGATTCTTCTGTCTCTATTTTATCTTTAAGCTGCTCGATCTTATCGGCAAGTGCTTTGAGTTGGTTTTGTAGTTCCATAATGAAATACTATTTATTATTTATATTTGATGCTCCAAACATTATTCCTGTATATTTACTAGAACCAACCCAGTATTTTATATTACCTATTACAGTGTTACGTTCTAAATTTAATATGTCAGTTTTATCGTCTAAAAAACCTAACTTTTTAAGTATGCCTGCCCTTTGATTAGGGCTTAGATCCGGTTGTATACTACTTATGATCCCGCTCATTGTTAAAATAATGTCTACTCCAGAACTTACACTACCATCTCCTTGGCCTACCATTGTAACTTCCAATAATGTATTATCACTTTTATTAATTGATCCGAATATCCCTAAATTTTTGTTGAACATATACTGAAATGTATTATTAATTTCTCCTTTATTTATGTTCACATTTACTAATCTAATAGAAGAATTAGTTTCTATACAAAATTGATTGAATCTATTTTTGAATTGTCTAGCGCTTTTCGCGATATAATAATTCTTTGTGCTTGAGGTAGGGTTAACATTATTAATATCTTTTGTCATTTCTTGACTTTGATTGTTATCGTTTTGAAAAAGACTGTCTAGTCTATCTGATTGATCACTCATAGTAGATACATAATCAGTGTTATTTTTATCTGGAGAAGAACAATAGAAGACGAAGCATATAAATATTATTGCTAGAAGTATTATTTTTTTCATGATTTTTTAATTACAAATGATATAGTTTAGTATATTTTTTCAAACTTTTATTAGATTACAATGATGTTTTTATTTAAGAGATTCCATTTTGTCTTTTGCCAGATTAAAGGCTTGCTGAAACACTTCTGAATTTTTGGAAAATAAACTACTTCCTTCAATCTTCATGTACCAATTTAATTTGTTTTTACTAACGTAATAGCCTATTATGAATTCGTCTTTGGTAGTGTATTTATTTTCTATATAATCTAATTCGGTGCTTAAATCGTTTTGTGCAAGCTTTTGCAAAACACCCATCGCATTTTGTATTTCTATAAGATCTTCATATGAAATGGAAGAGGTTTTTGTATCATATTTGCCACTAATTGATATTTGAAGAAATAATCCTTTTTCATCACTAATTTCGATTTTTCGAATTCTAGATTCAGCAAATTCATATGCGGATTTTATGTTTGGGAGTTTCAAGTCTTCGAAACGAATTATTGCACCTTTTTTTGATATAAATTCATTGATTTTTGTTTGGTGTTCTTTAACTTCTTGACCAAAGAATATAATTGGAATTAAAAGCGGGAGTGTGAATGATATAATATTTTTCATACTTTCTAATTTTTTAAATTAATTCAACTACACTCACATCCTTCTCCGACAACCCATTTGCAGCAAGGATCACCTTCACACTCCGCTTTTGGTTTATTAGAACATCCACAATTAGATGTAGAAGCACAGGTTTTTACGCTATTACCAGGTTCTTCGCATGCAATACCATCCTTGTCTCTGTCTAAATCATTTCTGCATTCCGGATCCGCATCAAAAGCAGCTTGAGCAGCGACTTGAGAGGTATAGTTTGCACAATTGGTATCTCTGCAACCAGAAGAATTAGGGTCCAGGATTTCTATGTCAGAATCTTCACAGGTGGTGGAGCAAGAGATAGGTAATAAACTTGTTATTAATACTAATACTATTAATATATGATTAAAATAATTTTTCATTTTAAATTACTTTTGTTATTTCATCGATAAGACTTTTAGCTATTTCTTCTTTATCAATGATTTGTTGATTGGGTAGTTTTACCTGTAATTCATTAATTAAAGGATTTTTAAAAACCTCATAAGTACCTCTACAATTTTGATATCTAAAATTAAATGCTCGAATTCCTGCTTTGAATCCTTCATTTATGGTATGTTCATATACGTAATTGGAGCAAGATTTTCTAAAAATGCATCTTCTTCTTTTTGATGCTGGAATAATGTGCCAATATAATTTTATGATTAAAAGTAAAATGATTTTCATAGCTGATCTATTCTTTTACAAAAACTACCATCTGTCTGGATGTTGTGAAACCGGGTTTACCACCAAAGCCAAAACAACCATTATCGGGTTGCACATAGGTAGTAACACTTTCAAGTCTAATATACTTCCAACCCTGAATCACATGAATACCAATTAATCTTTCTAATTGTTTAGCTACAACCTCTGAGGTCTCCTTTTTTCCAATTGAAGCAACAAATGGGACTACTTTGTATTCCATAATTTTTATTTTAAGATTAATATTATTCAAACTTACCTCAAAAAGGGAGTAATCCCTTGCGGTTTTGCGCAGTGGCTAAAAACACCCTTAAAAACAGAAGACCTCACCGTTTTAGAAACCTGTGAGGTCTATAAAGATTGTTACCCCAAACAAACTTTACTTGGTATTCCAGCACCTAATGTTATGTCAAGTCTGCTATCTCAGCAATTGGTGCATTTGTTTTTACAGATTCGATTCCGTTTTCACACCCTTGTTTTGTAGTATACATTTCACTTGTGGCTATTATTTGACCATAAGGTGCGTGTAAATTAAAATAGAATTGATCATTACTGCTTTTCTGAATTTTAAATTTTGGATTTGCCATTTTATTAGATTTTGAAATTAACAATACTTCAAACCTACATCCATAAAAAAAGAATCCCTTGCGTTAAAACGTAAGGGATATAAATGCTGATAAGAATGTAAATTAAATCAAACCTCGATCCTTAGTTATAGCGATTAAATGTGCAGGGCTATTGGCCTCAAACAATTCTTTTAATTTATTGATGCGTAATTGCACACTGCGCAGGCGATAGTTAGGAAAACTGTTTTTTCTTAACTGTTCCGGGATATCTTTCTGAGGAATGCCCTGAGATAATAACTGTAAAATATATAAGTCTACCTCTTCGATATCTTCGATATTATCACTGTTATGAAGCAGTTTTTCTACATCTTGTGACAGATAGGTATTACCTTCATATACCTTTATTAATGCTTTTTTGATTTCTTTAGTGTCTTCCCGGCTTTTGTGAACATAACTATGTATCTGAAATTTTTCTAGCAAATGTTGTATTTTACCTACACGATATTCAACAGAGAAAACAATGATTTTAATATCCGGTTGTATTTTTTTTACGGCTGCAATCAATTCTTCTCCAGAGGTTAATTTCCTGTCTCTATGACTTTCTTCAAAAGAAAGGTCTGTGATCAATAGCTCAAAGGGTAATTCATCTTGAATTGCTTTTTTAACTTTAAGTAAGGCATCATCGCAATATTGTGCGGTATCAATATGGGGGATGCTATCTTTTAAAGATATTTCTAACCCCTCATTTGTTGAGTAGGTATCTTCTGCAATTAGAATTTTTTGAAACATAGTTAGGGTTTTATGCTTTAAACTTGAGACTGGCTTTAAAACCATTCCCTTTAGAGGTTTCAAAATTAAAGCTTCCTCCTATATCTTGCATGCGTGTTACCGCATTCTGTAATCCTCTGTTTTTTTGAACAGTATCTGTTCCAATACCGTTATCAGTATATCTAATTTCGTGATGTTTACCATCTTTTTTATAGGCAATCGTAACTATGGTAGCCTGACTATGTTTGTTCATATTGACCATTAATTCTTGTAAAGCTCTATAAATAGCATTTTTTTTATACTCCTCAATGGTGACATGATCAATGCCATTAATTGTAGTGATTATCTTAACATTGTCATCATTATGTTGCATCAGTAAGTTTTTCAGGGTTTTTCCAAAAGAATCTCCAAAAACAATCCCACCGGTTTCTGTGGCAATATCGCGAGCACTGATATAAGATGTATTCAGCATATTGATTAATTGCTTTTTGGCAGGGTTGGTTGATGAGATATGATTTTTTACCAATGTTTTTATATCCGAAATGTCATTTGCCATCTCATCGTGTACTTTTTTGGAGATTCTGTTTTCGGTTTTGATAGTTGCATTAAAACTTGCTATTTTAATGCGTTGTCGCCAGTTAATAATGATCATTACCACACCAATCACGAGAATAGAAGTTATAAGAATAAGAAAATTCCTTTTCGATGCTTCTTGAGATAGTTTTAAATCTTTTTGAGCCGTTTCCTTCTCTAAAACAATTTTAGCCTCTCTTAGATTATCTGTTTCATATTTTATCTTGGCGAATTGATTTTTAGCTTGTAATCGAGCAATTTTAACACTATCAGTTAATTTGTAGTATTCTATGGCAAAAGTTTTTGGATTATCTTCTAGTCTGATCAAATATGAGAGAACTTCAATTTTCGAAATAACACTGTTAGTTAATAATGCTATTTCATAAGCATCCTTAGCGTATTGTAACGCTTTTTGATTCTGATCACGATTAATATAATATTGAATCAAATGGATATTGCTAGCAAATTGACCTTTAACGTCATTTATCTTTTTTCTAAATTCTAATGCTATTTTCAGCTCCTTCTCTGCTTCGTAATAATTCAATTTGGATTTAGCATAAGCAAGATTATCCATTACTCTTGCTTTTTGTTTACTTTGTTTTTCAAATCTTGTATTTTTTAATATTAGATCTAAACTATTAATAGCACTACTAAATTTTTCTTGTTTGATATCAACTAAGGCAATATTATTTTTAATAGCTGCAATTTTTAAAGAATCATTACTTAGTTTTAGAGCATTAGTGTACCAGTTTTTAGCGTCTGAAAAATTGTATTGATCTTTTGTTACAATTCCTAAATGATTATATAAGGATAATTTTTGTTTTATAGTTATTGAATCGTCTAATACGTCACAAAGTTGAAGCGCTTCTATAGCAGTGTTTTCGCTTGAATTAAAGTCTCCTAATTGTTTTTGAATACTTTCAATAAATCTTAGTTTATTAATAGCCTTAATTGTATCTCCTAATAAAAGGTTTAACTCCTTTGACTTATTATAGAAATTTACGGATTTAAAATATTCATTATTAGCTCTATGATATTTAGCTAATTTATTGTATGATTTTAATTGGTGAAACGTATCCTTTATAAATATTGATTTATCCAATAATTCATTAGCATAAAATATAGCACTATCTAATTTTTTAAGTTTGATTAGTCTTGTACTTTTTTTAGAAAGTATAGTCAAATATGTAGAGTCTGTTTTTTGTGAAAAGCAATACAATGATGAAAAAAGAAAGAGGAATGCTACATATATATGTTTCATTCCTCTAAAATATAAAAGTATTGGGAATTTCCCCTTTTAATTATTAGTTATCATTATCATCTTCTTCAGGAAGAATTTCTTCATCCTCTCCCTCAGTTGCTAATTCCTCTACAGAAATTTCATCTGCTAAATCAGAGGTTGTACAAGAGAATAATGTGATGTTCGATAAAATTACAGTTACTATTAAAATTACTCTTTTCATGATATTACTTTTTTAAAATTTGTAATAGCGTGAAGCTGTCCGGGGTCTGAGCCCAGAGGATAAATTGCCAGTACAGCAACACGAAAATGAAAAGAGGCGCCTCTTTATTTTTGGGAAGAATTGTTGGAAAGTCAAAGACAGAAAAAGTGGATTGTTCTTCCCGGATCAATTCACAGATCCTGTCTTATATTTCCAGTTTTGAATTAGTTTGTATACATTTGTCTTGATAGCTTATCAATACATTTTCAAAACTTCTGTAAAGGTATAGCCGTTTTACCCCTCTGATAGCAAAGGATTCCGATCATTCTGAAGATTCCGATGTATTCTTATAATTCCGATAAATTCTAATTAATAAATATGAGTTACAAGAGAATTGATGATTATAGCGAACAGATTTTGGTCACTTATAGAGATAATAAGGGTGGTAAATTAAGTGGTTACTTATCTAACCCAACACCTTCTCAAATTAGGGATGCTTGTCTTCAATTATTTAAAGAGACAGAGAAGAAATCTGATCAAGAAATAATTAGAATTTTTTTTGGATTTAATGAAAACGAAAATGGTTATAAGAAAATAGAAAACTTTAAACCAGGAAAACTAAAAGCTATTTCGGATTTTTTAAAAGAAAAGTCTATTCCTTCCCATACTCCAAGACTAAATCTTTCAGCATTGTTAGTAGATTTTCAACCAAGACCATTTGCAAGATTTCAAAAGACTGAACTGGAGATTTCAAGTGTTGAAAAAGTAGAAGAAATTAAAGACGTACCTCCAACTAATAACCCTGATGTTATAATTGAAGGGGAGGACACTAAAAAAGGAGAGAAAAAAAGAAAAAGATTTTATATCAAATTAGCATTTTATATTAGTTTAGGTGCGATGCCAATAATTGCAGTTTTAAATTATAATAATATTTACAATTATTTCAAATCTGTAGGTAATGTGAATTGCATGACCTGGTCAGGAGATCGGTATCAAAAAACAACCTGTGGAGAAACGGACAAGTCCGATATCGTCTATGATAAGGAAATAGTAGAAAATTTTAGGAAAGCAAAAAATGATACAATCGATGCCTTTTTCGGAATAGGAGGAAAAGAAGACCCACTGTATTGGTATTATAAGAAAAACAATACGGTAGAGCTTTTTACAGCAGATAGGATGCATCCGACAGAGAATGTACCATTAAAACCAATAACCGAACATATTGTACGTACTTATATTCTTAAAGAATAAGATGTAGTTTTTCTATTTACTGCATTGTGGGCTTCGAGAGCCTCAGTCCGCGTAAGTAAAGTTAGTTATTTTTCAATAGTAGAAATCTGAAGGGTGAGGCCTTCGAACCCTGAATTTTTATTACATTAGTCGACAGAAAAAATTCAAATTAAAATATTTAAGTAAATGCATATCTATTCTTTTGTTTGTCCCTTTAAAAGAATTATAATTATGTGTCTCTTGACCTCGGTTATATGTTGTAAACCTCCAGATGAGACAAACTACGCAAATGAGTTAGAAGATTGTTTAAGTGCAGAGGATGTCCAATTATTAAATAGACTTACTGCTGATTTTGAGGATTACATCATAGCTGTATATGATACTGATCGTATCAGTGCCTATAAACAATATCTCAAGGAAGTTAAGGAAATGAAAATAGGATCAGATTTTTTTGAGAGTCTACGATTTGTCCGGGATCTACAACGGTTAAGAGAATCAGATTTTTTTAAAAACTCAAGAGCTAAATTATCAATAATAGAAGGGTATTATGCAAAAGATAAAAAAGATACTTTATTAAGTAGCCTTCCTGATATATCAGAGGGTTCTATAGATGAAATAAGAGATGAGGCATATGATCATATGACCGCGTATGACCCTAAAGGAGTCTATATACAATGCCTGAAGAAGAAAAATGATCATGATCTGATAGCTCTCTACTTAGAAAAATTAACAAATGGACTGGTAATTATACCTACGATTAGTGCGGGAGCATTATACGATACGTTGAGCAATGATGATTACAGCCAAGATCTGATCCGTGTTTTTATAGCTATGAACATTCACTACGAAATGATGATTATGCTAGGGGAAGAGGATGTACAGGATTAATTTTTATCACAGGTGTATATGCATATATAGGAAGCTATTACACCAGCCTCTAAAAAGAAACCAATAAAGAATAAGGCCCTTAAGAGCGAGACCCTCTTAATCTGAATGTTGAGCTTTGAGAGCCTCAGCCCAACATGGAAATCTGCTGGATGAGGCACTCAAACCCTGACTAGCAACATCCTCCACCATCATAATGATAGGTAGATTCACTAATAAAAATATCGCTTCGTCCTAAATCTGCTAATGCTCCTGCAGTTTTATCGCAGACAGCAATAGGTTGATTTTTTAAAAGAACATGTCCCTTTTTATCATCAAAATAATCTTCATCACCATAGTATATGGCTGCTTTACCTGTAAAAATACAAGGACCATCTTTTGGCATTGGATCTTTAATGGCTGCTACCTCTATGGATTCTATATAAATTAATTCGTCTGTAGCATAATGTTTTGGGTCCAGAATACGGTATGGTTTTCTGGCTCTGATTTCAATAGTCCCAAATCCTACATCGGTCAATGCTTTTACATATTCAGCAATTGGTAAACTTCCGCTAAGGCATAAAGCACGAAGGCGATCATCGTTTCGCAGGGTATCATTCATTGGTTGTTCGCAGGTAGGATCACTCATTACCAGTCTTCCGTGTGGTTTTAATACCCGATACATTTCCTCAATGGCTTTTCTAAGATCTTCTGCTTTAAATATGTTAAATAAGCAATTTTGTGCTGCTACATCAATACTATTATCGTCCACAGGCAGATTCAATGCATCACCAAACCTAAGGTCTACATAATCACTTTGAAACCAATCATTTTGTGTTTCAGCTTCTTTGAAATTTTTACGAGAAGCATCCAGCATTTCCTGAACCACATCAATACCAATTACACCACCTTTCTGACGAGAGAAATAGGAGAATTGCAACAATTCCATTCCACCACCAACACCTACATATAAGGTCTTAGGATTATTAGTAAGATCACGTGCATTGACCGTACTACCACAACCATAATTCATTTCTTGCATGATCTTTGGGATTTTTAATCCCGGAAGCTCCCATATAGGATTAGTTGTACAGCATAATCCTACATCTGGTGTTAAAGCTGCTTCCTTGTATACATCGTGTGTCGCATCTAAATAACTCATATATAATTTTTTCTCTTTTGTAGCGTACGTATCTTTTCTGAAATTTTGTAATGGCTACAAAATGTTTGTGTAAAATTGTTAAAACTGGTTTTATAATAGCTTGATTAACTCTTTAAATAACAGAATCATATGAGGCTCTGCTTTACCGGCCATTGCAATGATCTCATCAATATCTACAGGTGTAAGATTGTCTGGATCGCATTCATCTGTTAGCACAGAGATAGCCGCTACAGGTAGATCAAGATGATTAGCTACTATAATTTCTGGTACCGTACTCATTCCCACAGCATCTGCACCAATAGTTTTAAGATAGCGGTATTCTGCTCTGGTCTCTAACTGAGGTCCAACGACAGATGCATATACTCCGGTATGTAAGTTAATACTGTTCTGTTTAGCAATCAATTGGATTTTTGCATTGATCTCCGGATCATAAGGAGCACTCATGTCTGTAAAACGAGATCCTAATTGTTCTACACCCTTAAAAGCTAAAGGAGAACCTCCCTGCAGATTGATATGATCATCAATAAGCATTAATTCACCTTTTTTATACTTCAGATTAATTGCACCTGATGCGTTAGAGACTAATAATGTTTTAACACCCAGCATGCTCATGACACGAACAGGATAGGTGACATCCTGTAATGAGTATCCTTCATATAGATGAAAGCGACCTTGCATGACTACTACTTTTTTCCCAGCTAATTTTCCATAAATTAATTTCCCTTTATGAAACTCTACAGTAGCTGTAGGGAAGTTAGGAATGTGATTATAACTAACTTCGTTTAGAATTTCTATTTCATCTATTAGTTTACCTAAACCGGTTCCTAAAATAATTCCTATTTCTGGATTGTCGAACCCTTTTTCTTGTAAGTATTCTGTTGTTTCTTTAATATATTTAATCATCTATTATTGTAATCTTCTATTATTAGTTATCGAATCATCAGTTGATAGCCTTCTATTAGTCTGGAGAAATAAAATCTGCCAAATATTATCCCGCAACTGATGTTATTTTTTCCTTTGTTATCAAAAATACGTTTTTCTATCAAATGATCCACTTGTTATTATCATAGAAATCAACTACTATCTATACGCTATTAATTCTAGTAGTAATAGGACAACCTCAGGTTAAAAATTGTTGAAAATCAGGTATATCTTTAATATCCTCATAATAATCTATGTCGTTTTTTTCAGGCAATAATTTCACATGTGCATCAGAAAGATCCCTTAAAGTATCCTGAAGTACAGTGGATGTACCCCATTTTTTGTTTGCAAATACAGAAGCTCGTAATGATTTCATACCTAGTAGATAATATCCACCATCCTCTGCTGGACCAATAACATACTCTGATGTTTGTAAAGTATTAAAAGCATTTTCTAAATCCTTCTGATTAAGGTCATACATATCACTTCCTATAATGATAATATTTTTATAACCAGCTTTAAATCCATTAGCAAATGCGTGTTGCATACGTTCACCTAAATCATCTCCTTGTTGTTGTTTTTTATTATAAATTGAAGTATTCCAAAGATCCTGATCTCTGACTTTAACAGAATAGTGAACTTCTTTAGTTACCGTTAGATTTTCAGTAATAGCAACTGTATGTTGTAATAAAAACGTGTAGATATCTAATGCTTTCTGATCTCCAATGGTAGCAGCCAGACGTGTTTTACACTTTCCTAATTCTGGGTTTCTGGTAAATATCAGAAGAAGATTTTCTGTTGTAGCTTTCATAATTTGTTTAAGCTACCGTTCCCTGACAACTACTTCCTGCTCCAGCCGTGCAGCCATAACAATGTTGTGATATCACAATATCTCTGTTTTGCAATAATTCTTCATTGTATTGACTGATATGTTTTACTTTGCTGGCAACTTTTAGCGCTAACATTTGGTTAAAATCACAATCATATAACCATCCATCCCAACTTATAGAAATTGTGTTGGTACACATTACATTAGCTACCGCGGATGGATTATATGCTTCTACCAGCTGATACATATAATCTTCATAATTTTCTGAAGCAATCAGATAATCCAAAAATCTACTGATGGGTAGATTAGTAATGGCAAATAAGTTATGAAATTGTATTTCAAAATCTTCGAATAATGCTTTTTTAAAATCTTTTTCCATGCTGGTTTGATCTCCAGGTAAAAAAGCACCAGAAGGATTATATACTAAGTCCAGGCGTAATTTGCTGTCTGGCATACCATAGCCAACAGCATTTAGTTCTTGTAATGCTTTAATAGACATATCAAAAACGCCTTCTCCTCTTTGTTTATCCGTTTTTCCTCTTGTCCAGTGTGGCATTGATGAAATTACGTGAACATTATGTTTTTTAAAAAACTGAGGCAGATCGTAATATTTTTTATTGGCTCTTATGATCGTAAGATTAGATCTCACAATAAAATCTTCAATTCCGGCTTTACTAGCTTCCTCTACAAACCACCTAAAATTTGGGTTCATTTCTGGTGCACCTCCCGTTAAGTCCAGTGTATGCGCTCCTGTTGTTCTAATGACTTCCAGACACTGTTGCATTGTTTCTTTGGTCATAATTTCTTTACGATCCGGACCTGCATCTACGTGACAATGTTCACATACCTGATTGCACATATATCCTACATTGATTTGCAGGATTTCTAATTTTTTGGGGCGTAACGGAAATTGATTAATTTCTTTAATCTTTTCTGCAAATGTAGGTAACTCGCCATTTGCAAAAATACCATTAGATAGTATTTCTAACTGCCTGTTAGCATTTGCCAGTTCATTATCTCGTTTATGAAGAGATTGTTTTGTCTTAGTTAAAGCCATGTATTGTTTTTCAGGAACTTTTTAATAAGTACTCAAATAGATTAGAAAGTACAGGTAAAGAAGCGCTACATTTCTAATTTATTTACTTTATTCATCATCATTACTCCATGTACCAATGTAGCTCCACTTTTAATCGCAGCTCCTACATGAATTGCTTCCATCATTTCTTCTTTTGTTATCCCTCTCTGCAATGTGTCTTTAGTGTAGGCATCAATACAATAAGGGCATTGCTCTGTATGCGACACAGCCAAAGCAATCAAAGATTTTTCACGAGCAGTTAATGCACCTTCTTCGAATACTTTTCCATAATAATCAAAAAATTTAGTACCTAATTCTTCACTCCATTCCGTGATTTTTCCGAATTTTTTTAAATCTGAGGGATCGTAATATGTTTTTGACATTATAAACTAATATTTATTTTGAGTTATAGACATATGTAATCTATATGTCGTTATACGCAGGCTAGTGCTTACAACAAAGTTACTTTTTAATTTAAAATTTATAAGGAATTTGATCTTATTTCTGAAAATATCTTATTAAAACAAAGACTGAAAAATGTTCACAATTCCTACTATTATTGAATTATTAAAACTCTAAATATATAAATCTGATAAAATGATGTCTATACTTTATTGAATTTCAACTCCTATTATAAAGAACCAGGATGTACCTGAGTCCATGAATTAATTTTTAAAGATATGAAACTTAAAAAAAGTGATAATCTTATAATTTTTACAGTAATTTTTTCTGTGTTTTTTCTACAATCAGAAGTTATATTTTCTCAGCAAAAGACAGTTATTAATAATGCATCAAAGATTTCTCATAAAGTAGATTCTGTATTGTCTTTAATGAATTTAAAAGAAAAAGTAGGGCAGCTGGTCCTCTTTAATGGGAGTTGGGATGTAACCGGACCTCCATCAGATGTGGGAAGTACAGAAAAATTAAATAAAATCAAGAATGGAGAGGTAGGAGCAATGCTTAATGTAACGTCTGTTGCAGGAGCAAAGGAATTACAAAAAGCTGTGATGGAAAATTCAAGACTTAAAATTCCGTTACTTTTTGGATATGATGTGATTCATGGATTCAAGACTTTGTTTCCCATTCCATTAGGGGAGAGTGCAAGTTGGGATATGGAGATCATTAAAAAATCTGCAGCAATAGCGGCAAAAGAAGCTACGGCATCAGGTATTAATTGGGCGTTTGGTCCCATGGTTGATATTTCCAGAGATGCGCGATGGGGTAGAATCATGGAAGGAGCAGGAGAGGATCCTTTACTGGGTGCTAAGGTTGCTGTGGCAAGGATTGAAGGTTTTCAAGGTGATGATCTTACTAAAAGTTCAACATTAGCTGCATGTGCTAAGCATTTTGCAGCTTATGGTTTAGCAGAAGGTGGAAGAGATTATAATACAGTGCATATTGATGAATATGAGTTGTATAATACTGTATTACCTCCTTTTAAGGCTGCGGCTGATGCCGGAGTTGCCACAATGATGAGTGCGTTTAATGAAGTAAATGGAATACCAGCTACAGGGCATAAAGAATTGCAAAGAGATATTTTGAAGAATACATGGAATTGGGATGGTTTTATTGTTTCTGATTGGGCTTCTATTGCAGAAATGATGTATCATGGGTATGCAAAAGACAGAAAACACGCAGCAGAGCTTGCTATTATAGCAGGTAATGATATGGATATGGAAGGAAGAGCGTATGAAATAGGTCTGGAGGTTCTTGTCAAAGAAGAGAAGATTGATGTCAAATTAATTGATGATGCTGTAAAAAGAATTTTGGGTGTCAAATTTAAATTAGGATTATTTGATGATCCCTATAGATATTGTGATGAGGCAAGAGAAAAAAAGGATGTCTATACTAAAGAACATTTGGAGGTTTCTAGAGACGTAGCCAGAAAATCTATTGTATTACTTAAAAATGAAAACGATCTATTACCGTTGTCTAAGAATACAAAGAATATAGCAATTATTGGGTCATTAGCAGACGATAAAGACACGCCACTGGGTAGTTGGCGAGGAATGGTTACTCCTGGTTCTGCTATTTCATTACTAGAAGGAATAAAAGCAGCGGTGGATACGGCCAATGTAAAGATTACATACGCAAAAGGGGTGTCTGTAGGCATAGGTGAACGTAACTTCGTGCGAGAGCTTAAAATTAATAGAGACGATCTCACGGGGATTCCAGAAGCTGTTGAGGTAGCAAAGAATGCTGAGGTAGTTGTGTTGGCAGTTGGTGAAGAGGCTTTTCAATCAGGAGAAGCGAGAAGTCAGGTAGATATCGAACTGTCAAAACCGCAACAAGCACTATTTGATGCTATATATAAAGTGAATAAAAATATTGTAGTTGTTTTAATGAATGGTCGTCCATTAGCCATTACTGATCTTGCAGAAAACGCTCCAGCAATACTGGAAACATGGCATTTAGGATCGGCATCCGGATATGCCATTGCAGATATTTTGTTTGGAGATTATAACCCATCTGGTAAGTTACCAGTGTCTTTTCCCAGGCATGTAGGTCAAGTCCCTATTTACTATAATGCTAAAAATACAGGGAGACCTTCTAATGCTGAGGGAATGGTGTTCTGGTCTCATTATACAGATGAAAAAAATACGGCTTTATATCCCTTTGGGCATGGGTTAAGCTATACGACATTTGAGTATAGTGATATAAAAATGAATACGTTTTCTTTTTCTACCGGTAAACATATTAATGTTTCAGTAAAAATTAAGAATACAGGAAAGAAACAGGGTAAAGAGGTTGTGCAATTATACATACAAGATCTTATTGGGAGTTTAACACGCCCGGTTAAGGAGTTGAAAGACTTTAAAATAGTCTCTCTGGAGGCAGGTGAAAGTAAAGAAGTTACTTTTTCTATTGACGAAAAAACTATTCAGTTTTATACAGCTAATAAAGAGTGGGAAGCCGAATCTGGAGATTTTAAAGTTTATATTGGAGGAAGTTCTAAAGCATCACTGACGGGGGATTTTTCTTTTAAGAAATAACACTGTTTTAATATATAATTTTTGAAATTGTTAATGAAAACATCTTCTTAATAAAGTAACGATAATTTATTGATGCTTTTAGTGTTATTATTTTAGCTATTTTGTTAAGATATTTTATGTTATATTTGAGGGTTTACCTGTGCAATCCCCCTCCCTCATGTATAGATTTTTAGTCTTTATTTTTCTTTTAAGTTGTCCAATTTTTTCCCAATCTATAAAAGAAAAAGCGTTACCTCATATTACCCATTATGATACCAAAGGAATGGGATATGATGTGCAGTCGTGGGATATAACCCAAGATGAGGATGGATTGATATATATAGCCAATGGTAATGCTATTTTGATTTTTGATGGTTCAGTTTGGAAATCTGTCCATACCGGAGATGATATTGTTAATAGAAGTTTATTTGTTAAGAATAGAGATTCTATTTATTTTGGTTCAGACGGTAGGCAAGGATTATTAGTTAATAATAAGTATGATTCTTACAGTGTTTTACCCATAAATAATAGTTCCAGAGATGCTGTAGCTGATATAGAAGAATATTGGAGAACACATTATATCGATAAGCATATTGTTTTTCAGACATTTAAAAATCTATATGTCAACCAAGGCAAAATAATAACAAAAATTCCTGCTCCATATAGATTTAAATGGAGCTATGAGGTTGATGGAGTTTTATACGTAAATGATCTTAAATATGGTGTTTTTAGGTTAGAAGGAACTAATTTAATACCTGTAGTAAGTGATGATCATTTGAACGAAAATATTGTAGGTATTACTAAAATCGATGACGATTTAATTATTATCACAGATACTAAAGGACTCTACAGGTTTAAAGAGGGTCAGTTGATGCCCATTGAGTTTAATAAATCTGAAGAGTTAAAGAAAGCTCAAATATTTTCTTTTTTAAAGCTTAAAGATGATAAAATAGCCATAGGCACTGTTTCTAATGGTTTGTATCTATTAGATCTTAAAACTGCTATGGCAGAAAATCTAAATAAGCGTAACGGACTACAGAACAATACCGTGCTGTCCATCTTTCAGGATAGTGAGGGTAACTTATGGCTGGCATTAGATTATGGTGTTGATTATATAAAGTTAAATTCTCCATTAAAATACTTTTATGATTATTATGGCGAGTTAGGAACTGTGTATGCGATACTTGCTAAAGAAAAACTCTCTTATCTAGGTACTAATCAAGGCCTGTATGCTTTTGATAATAATTTGGAAGGGGCTACTACAAGTTTTGAGTTATTGTTAAATGGACAAGTTTGGAACATTGAAAATGTAGGAGACCGGGTTTTTATTGGCCATGATAAAGGGGCGTATGTAGTAGAAGATACTGAATTAACTAAATTAGGTGAAGATCTGGGAGCCTGGAATTTTAGAGTTCCTAAAGGGTATAAAGAGGATTTGATTATTTCTGGAAATTATAATGGAGTATCTCTATATGAATATGTTGATGGACAGTGGCAAGCGCATACATTAAAAGGTTTTGAACAATCAGCCAGATATCTGGAAATTGATAAAAATAATAATATATGGGTTGCATTGCGTTCTGAAGGGGTGTTTAGATTCACCTTAGATTACAAAGCGAAAGAACTAATTGACCCCGTATTTTATCCAATTGATATGTTTGGAAAAAAAACAGTCACACTTTCTAAAGTAGATGGCAACATTATGCTCACTTCAGATTATAAGATGTTTACTTACAATGTAGAAAAAGGTATTTTTGAAAAAGGTGTCATGGGTCAGGATAGAGGTTTTGCCCCAAAAATAATAAAGAAAGATGATCATATCTATTATTTGGAAAATAACAGAATGGTGGTAGAGAATCATGACAAGGTATTGGTTTTAGAAGAATTAAAAGATCAGCTTATTACAGACGTTCTTCATGTTTTTTCGATAGATGAAAAGCACGAAGTTGTTCCCGTTTTTAATGGTTTCGCAATGTTTACAAAAAATTATGATACTGCCATCACAGGAGTGAATAATGACTTATTAATACGAAGTTTTGTATCAGTCGATAATAATAAGGTATATGGAGATGGTTCTAAGATTCCTTATAGAGATAATGATCTAAAAATAAATTATTCATTACCCATCTATGGGGAAGAAGTTTTGTATAGCACAAAGATAAATGATGATGATTGGAGTGAGTGGACGTTGTCTACAGAGCAAGCATTATATAATCTCAGAGAAGGAAATTACAGTTTTAAGATAAAAACAAAGTATGGTGCAGGTTTTAAGTCAACAGCATTACATTTTACTATTGAGCCTCCGATATACAGGACGGTTTGGGCGTATCTTTCCTATTTGATATTGTTTCTTACATTGATTTTTGTCGTTAGAGGGATTAATGGGTATAAACTAAAAAAGCAAGAACGTATTTTATTAGAACAAAAGGCAATAAAATTAAGTCAACAAGAAGAAAAATATAAAGCTCAGGAACTAGAGCGAGAACGAGAAATTATAGAATTGAACAATACTAAGTTACAAAACGAAATCAAAGCAAAAAATCGAGAGCTTACCCAAATTGCCTATGTAAACCTAAACAAAAATAAAATACTAAAAAAAATAAGAGATAAGATTACTAAAATACAAGCATCTTCTCCAGAAAAATTACCAGCTAATAGATATAATGAGTTGATAAGACTGGTAGAGTATTATATTACAGATAAGGAAAGTGAGATTTTTGAAATTAATTTTGATAAATCACATCAAGAGTTTTACAGGAAACTATCAAAAGCGTACCCTAGCTTAACCTCTAAAGATTTGCGTTTATGTGCCTACCTTAAGATGAATTTGTCATCAAAAGAAATAGCGCCTCTATTAGGTATAAGTTCACAAAGTGTTGATGTTAGCAGACATAGATTAAGAAAAAAGCTTAATTTAGGCTCCAGAGATAATTTGACTAATATTCTTATAAGTCTTACATAAGAATTACCTAATATTGATGTCATGAGAAAAAAGGTTACACTAAAACAACTAGCAAAAGAATTGAATTTATCAATTTCTACTGTTTCTAAATCACTTAAGAATGATTCAGAAATAAGCGAAAAGACAATTAACAGGGTTCATGAACTTGCTAAGTTTTATAATTATAAACCTAATGCATTGGCAGTTAGTCTTAAAAGTAATAAAACGAATACTATCGGTGTAATCTTACCCGAGATTCTAAATCATTTTTTCGCTAAGGTTTTATTTGGTATTGAACAAGAAGCAACAGAAAGAGGATATAAAATTGTAACCTGTATATCTAATGAATCCTATAAAAAAGAAGTGGAATATGTGGAGATGCTCAATTATAGTAGTGTTGATGGTTTTATTTTAGCATTGAGTCAGGAGACACAAGTACTTAACAAATTGGATCATATTAAAGAATTAAAAAGAGATGATGTACCAATCGTGCTTTTTGATCGGGTAAGCGATGAGGTGTATTGCGACAAGGTAATTGTAGACGATAAACAAGCGTCTAAAACAGCAATACAACATTTGATCGATACAGGTTGTAAGAAAATCGGTGTGATTTCTACGATTTATGATCTGAGTGTAGGTAAATTAAGAATAGAAGGAGCACACGAGGCCGTAAAAGAAAACAAAGGAGTGACTCTTGTGGAGTTGCCTATAGCCAATATTGAAAATGAAGAGAAGGAGATAGAGTCATTTCTTAAAAAGAATACAATTGATGGAGTATTAGGGTTAGATGAATTAGCAGCTGCAATAGCTATTAATATCTCTCATAAACTGGGGTATAAGATACCTCAGGAGATTTCTATCATCGGGTTTGCTGATGGATTATTGTCACAACATTCATATCCTAAATTAACTTCAGTATGTCAACATGCAGAAAATCTAGGGACAAAAGCAGCTCAAATGTTGTTAGAAAGATTAGAGGATGCCTCAGAAACGGGATATAAGCCTCAAACAGAAATTATCAAAACTTCACTGATTTTAAGGGATTCTACCAAGTAAGTTACACTTATTATCAGATATTTTTATACTATCTTCAATTTAAATAACAACCAAGTTGTATGGTTTAAAAGATGCATTTTATTACTAAAATTCAAGAGATGTTGTAGCATAATCTCATTTTCAATGTAAATTTAATGTTAACTTAATGTAAATTTATTGTAAAATAATTCATATATTGATGATCTTAAACATTTGATTATGAATTCATATACAAAAAATAAGAACCATATTAAGAGAAATAAAAAAAAATCGCACTCACAAAATATTGTATCCCGTTTTCACTCCTATTGTGCTAAATATAGAAATTTTTATAGGCTTACCTGGAGTACGTGATCTTCAATTTTTATAGGTATTTTGTTTTTTGATATCAGTTATTTTAAAATTTCGTCTGGTTTTATAAAGTGCTAGCTATGATTTTGGACTTGGATCCCTTTTTTAAGAGTATTCGTTCATATTTTCGCAAAAAAATAAACCCTTGACCATCATTTGATGATCAAGGGTTCTGCTTTTAAGGTGTGGTGCCTCCAGGAATCGAACCAGGGACACAAGGATTTTCAGTCCTTTGCTCTACCAACTGAGCTAAGGCACCTTGCTGTAAGCGGATGCAAATATAGAACCCTTTTTTTAATCCTCAAAATAAAAAATTAAAAAAATGGTTTCGTACTTTTGCAAACTTAGAAAGTAAGGATATGAATTTAGTAATTGATGTAGGTAATACGTCTGTTAAATTAGCTGTGTTTCAGGGATCTTCAGTTATTTTTAAAGAAATTCTGGAGTTAGATTTATTTTTTGATAAAATTCAGAAAATACATACCAAGTATCCGTTACTTAAGAATGCTATACTATCCTCAGTATCTCATATGAGAGATCAGGATGTAAAATTGGTTACAAGTTTGTTTAATACGTTATTATTAGATCATACTAAAAAAATGCCCTTTGCTAACCTGTATAGTACTCCGCAGACATTGGGTGTTGATAGAATGGCACTAATTGCTGCTGCTGTAGATCAATTTCCAAAGAAGGATGTGCTAGTTATTGATGCGGGTACATGCATCACATACGATTTTAAAAATCAGAAAGAAGAATATCTGGGAGGTGCGATAGCACCGGGTCTTAGATTAAGATATGCTAGTTTAAATAATTATACTTCTAAATTACCGTTATTGGAATTAGCGGCACCAGAAAAGCATATCGGAAATAGTACGAATGAAGCAATACATGCAGGTGTAGTAAATGGGGTTTTGTATGAAATAGACGGGGCAATTGATGAATATTGCAACATTTACCCCCAATTAACAGTTATTTTAACCGGAGGACACGCACATTTTTTGTCTAAAAGATTAAAAAATAGCATATTTGCCACCTCTAATTTTTTGTTAGAGGGACTAAACCACATTTTAGCTTATAATAATAGTCAATGATAAAGAAGATTGTAGTAGTAATTCTGGTAATAGTTACCAGCATATCTTATGCTCAGGAAGGAACTTCTTCTCCATATTCTTATTACGGAATTGGATTACAGAAGTTTAAAGGAACAACAGAAAATAGATCGATGGGGGGGTTGAGTATATTAGCAGATAGTATTCACTTAAATCTTCAAAACCCAGCTGCTTTTGGCGAACTTCGTTTAACTACATATACATTAGGAGCAGGATATAATGGGTTAAACCTTTCTAATAATCAAGGAGAAAGTTCGTATAAAGATAATGCTACATTAGATTATTTGGCGATTGGTATTCCAGCTGGTCGATTCGGTTTTGGTTTTGGAGTAGTCCCACTTAATTCTGTTGGGTATCAACTTAGTTCAATTGAAAGTGATGGGTCAGAAAGTCAATTTTTTGGTTCAGGAGGACTTAATAAAGTGTTTTTGTCAGCAGGAATAGCGGTTAATAAGAACTTAAATATTGGATTAGATTTTAATTATAAATTTGGAACTATAGAAAATAAGTCCATATTAGATGATACAGATCTTCAGTTTGATACAAGAGAAATTAATACGTCAAATTTATCAGGAGTTGGCTTTTCATTGGGACTTACCTATAGTACCATGATTACAGATAGGTTAGAATTAATAACTTCGGTTGTATCTACACCTTCTACCAAGTTGTCTTCTAATAATACATCAGAATTAGCTACTATACTGACACTAAGTAATGGAGCAGAAGCGGTATTAGAGCAGCAGGATATAGAAATAGAAGATGAAGATCTGGAGCTACCAGCAGAATTAAAATTTGGAGGAGGAATTGGAGTTCCCAAAAAATGGTTTGTTGGAACAGAATATACATATATAGATTCTGAAGATTTTGATAATAGATCTTTTTCTACAAATAATGTGGTGTATGAAAATGCATCAAAGTTTGCGCTAGGAGGTTATTATATCCCAAATTACAATTCACTTACAAGTTACTTAAGTAGAGTGGTTTATAGAGCTGGGTTCAGATATGAGGAAAATGGTTTTTCTATTAATGATCAATCAATAGATGAGTTTGGCATATCTTTTGGAGTTGGATTACCAGTAGGCAGATTATTTTCTAATACAAACCTGAGTTTTGAGTACGGAGAACGAGGAACAACAGATTTAGGATTAGTAAAAGAAAAGTTTTTTAATATTTCAGTAAGTTTGTCTTTAAATGATCAATGGTTTAGAAAAATAAAATTTAATTAACTACAATTACAATTATAAAGCTATGAAAACTAAATTTTTATTTATAATAGCATCAGGATTCATTCTGGGAACTACAAGTATTAGAGCCCAGGTTGGAGATTGTACTAAAGATAATGCTATTATAACAACAGCCTCTATTGCTTATGAGCATGCAAAGGTAAAAAACTACGAAGCCGCAGAAGAGCCTTTATGGAAAGTGAGAAAGGAATGTCCCGGGTATAGCGTTGCTACGTATCAATACGGTCAGAAATTATTAGATAATAAATTAGATAAGGCTACCACTGATGCAGAAAAGACAAAGATTGCAAATGAATTAATCGTTCTGTTAAAAGAAAGGTATGCCAATTTTCCAAGTAAAACTAAGAAAGGTGATATGTACTCTGATATAGGTCAGATGATGTACGATTATAAAATAGGAACTACAGAAAGTCAGTTTGCAGAGTTTGATAAAGCATATACTGAGGATAAAGCTAATTTTAAAGGTGCTAAGAAGTTATATACATATTTCTATTTGTTAGTAGAATTACAGGATGCGGGAAAAAAAGATCTACAAGATGTATTTGACCTGTATGATGATATTACTGAAAAGATAGAAGAAGAAGAAAGTGATAAAGCTAAAACTATCGCTGAATTAACAGAAAAAGAAGAATCAGGAACTGCATTAAGTGCCAAAGAGAAGAAAAAACTTAAAAATGCAGGAATTAATATCAATGCTTACAGTAAAGTGAAAGCTGGTATTAATCAAAAAATCGGTGCGAGAGCAGATTGTGAGAATTTGATTCCATTATACACCGGACAATTTGAAGCTAAGAAAACAGACGTAAACTGGTTAAAAGGAGCCGCTAGTAGAATGTCTGCAAAAGACTGTACTGATGATCCTTTATTTATTAAGCTAGTAGAAGCGTTGAATAAGGCAGAACCTTCTGCTAAAACTACGTACTACTTAGGGTTATTAGCTATGAAGAAAAATCAAAACTCTAAAGCCAGAGAATACTTTAATAAGTCCGCACAATTAGAAACAAAGCCTAGTGATAAGGCTAAGGTTTATTATAAGATTGCTGAAATGTTAAAAAAGCAAGGTAGCTACAGTAATGCAAGATCTTATTACAAGAAAGCATTAGCAAATAAGCCATCTATGGGGACAGCATATCTACGTATAGCATCTATGATTGCAGCTAGTGCTAATGACTGTGGTGCAGATGTATTTAGCAAAAGAGCTGTATACTGGTTGGCAGCAAATTATGCAAATAAAGCAGGAAGTGTAGATCCAAGTTTAAAAAAGACCGCTTCTGGTACTGCGAGTAATTATAATGCTAAAGCACCATCAAAAACAGATATTTTTAACAATCCAGGGATAACTTCTGTAAAAATAGGATGTTGGATTGGTGAGACTGTAAAGGTGCCTAAATTATAATGCAAAAAAAGAAAATATATAGTATACTAAACTTTGTCACAGCATTTGCTGTGACATTGTTTTTTTCATGCCAATCAGAATCGGTGCCAACTAATACGATTAGTACCTTAGAGGATGCACCGATAGCAGAAGGATTAGATATCAATATGAAATATACAGATTCCGGACGCCTTACCGCTGTGTTAACCACTCCAAAAGTATTAGATTACACGAATAAAAATTTTGGATATCAAGAGTTTCCTGAAGGGGTTGTACTTAATATTATTGACAAAGAAGGAAAGGTGAGCGTCGTCACTTCAGATTATGCTATTTCTTATATGGAGACAGGTTTAATAGATATGAGAGGCAATGTGGATATTAAGACAGCTGATAGTACACACCTAATAGCAAAGCAATTATATTGGGATCAGAATATCAACTGGGTATTTACTGATCAGGCATATACAAGTCGTTTTCCAGATGGGGCAGTTAATGAAGCAGATGGTTTTGATGCTAATCAGGATTTTACTATCTTGAATTCGCGGATAAATGATGGGATAATGGTTATTGAAGAATAGATAGGTATGATGAGATTTTTTAAGTTATTTGAGTATGCATATCTGGTAATTGCCGGTCTTTTTATTTATGAAGCTTATGCAGACTGGCGTATAGATGGGAGTAAATACATTCTCTATACATGTTTTGCGGCAGCAGCAATTTTTATGTTTTTCTTTAAAAGAAATTTTAGAAAAAGAATTAAAGCAAATAAAGATAGTAATTAATGGAACTATCAATATTTGTAATTATACTGTCTATAACACTTTCTGCTTTTTTTTCGGGGATGGAAATTGCATATATATCCTCTAATAAAATACTTATTGAAATAGAGAAGAAGCAAGGAGGTTTTCTTGCAAATATTCTTACTAAACTTACTAAAAAACCTTCAAAATTTATTGCTACCATGTTGGTAGGTAATAATATAGCACTTGTTATTTACGGTTTTTATATGGGGGAACTTCTTATGGAACTTATAGAAGGGTATTATCCATTTATAGCGGGTAGCATGAATCTTTTACTCCAGACAGCGATTTCTACATTAGTAATTTTACTGACTGCAGAATTTTTACCTAAAGTTTTTTTTCAAATTTATTCTAATACGATGCTAAAAGTATTTGCATTTCCTGCATTTATCTTTTATGTGGTTTTTTGGCCAGTCTCTTATGTCGTTATTAGGATTTCTGATTTTGTATTGCGCAAATTGTTTAAAACAGATGGTGATGAAGTACAATTGGCATTTAGTAAAACAGAATTAGGAGATTATATAAACGAACAGATGGAGACTGTGGATGTTCATGATGATATCGATAGTGAAATTCAGATTTTTCAAAATGCATTAGATTTTTCAGAGGTAAAATCACGCGAAGTGATGATTCCCCGAACAGAGATTATTGCGGTAGAAAAATCACAGTCACTCGAAGAAGTAAGTCAGATTTTTATCGATACAGGTTTGTCTAAACTTTTGGTTTATAATGGTACTATTGATGACGTAATTGGATATATACATTCCTTCGAATTGTTTAAAAAACCAAAAACTATAAAATCTATTTTAGTACCAGTAATTTTTGTTCCAGAAACTATGTTTGTTAAAGATGTTCTTAATCTTTTAACTAAAAAACATAAAAGTGTTGCGGTGGTTATTGATGAGTATGGAGGTACAAGTGGAATTATGACGGTAGAGGATATCGTAGAGGAGCTTTTTGGAGAAATTGAAGATGAGCATGATTCTGTAGATCTTGTAGAAAGCCAAATTAGCGAAGATCAATATCGCTTTTCTGCGAGAATGGAGGTAGATTATATTAATGAAACTTATAAATTAAACCTCCCTGAGAGTGAGCAATACGAAACACTCGGAGGGATGATTGTACATCATACAGAAGAAATTCCAAAAGAAGGAGAGATTGTGGATATTACATCTTTTAGGATTCATATCCTGGAGACCTCTACTACCAAAATTGAATTGGTAGAGCTTACAGTATTACCAGAAGACTAAGGGCGAGTCAGAAATAAATAGGTGTAATCTGCACCTGAACCTTAGTTATAAAATACTACAATAATTATTCTGAAATCAAAAACGAAAAAAGTTGTAAAGACTTTCTATTTTTAAATTGGTAATATTCCAATAAAATGGTATTTTCGCCCACTATATTTCAATAAATTAAAGTTATCATGGCAATTTTAAATAAAATCAGACAACGTTCTATTTTTTTAATTCTAATTATAGGAATGGCACTTTTCGCTTTTATATTAAGTGGATTGTTTGAAAGTGGAGGGTTTTCATCAAAAAAATCGCAAAGTACGATCGCGACTATTAACGGAAACGATATTAGTAGAACTGATTTCGCCAGAAAAGTAGATGCTGCTTCCAGAAATTTTGGACCTAACAGCTCTAGCATCCAAGCCGTAAATTATGTATGGAATCAGGAGTTAAGAGAAGTGGTTTACAATGAGCAATTTGAGGCATTGGGCATTGGGGTTGGAGAAGATGAAGAGGATGCATTGCTGGAAGAATCATTAGCTAGCAATCCTACGTTTCAGAATGAAGCAGGAGTTTTTGATAAAGCAAAAATGGATGAATATGTAGCAACAAATAAAGAAAATCCTGCTGCTTATCAACAATGGTTATCTTATAAAAGTACATTAGCAAAAGGAGCGTTAGAGAAAAAATATCTAACCATGATCAAGGCCGGAGTGGGTCTTACTAATAAAGAAGGTGAGCTAGCTTACAAAATGGAAAATGATAAGATTGATATCAAATATGTTCAGCTTCCGTTTTCTAGTATCCCAGATGCTGAAGTAACAGTTACTGATGCAGAAATTCAGTCGTACATCGATGCACATGCAGCGCAATATAAGGCAGAAGCTTCCAGAAATTTACAATATGTTTTTTTTAAAGAAGAGCCTAGTAAAGAAGACGAAGACAACCTTATAAAGGAAGTTGCAGAGATCAAATCAGAATTCAAAAGTGCAGAGAATGTTGAGGAATATGTAAACGAAAACTCAGTATTAAAATACAATGATTTATTTGTATTTAAGAAAGATTTGCCAAAAGCCGTAGCAGATACATTATATAATCTTCCTGCTGGTGAAGTTTATGGACCTTATAAAGATGGAGCATATATTAAAATATCTAAAGCTATTGGTCAAAGACAATTGCCAGACTCGATCAAAGCAAGTCATATTCTTGTTTCCTGGGAAGGATTACGTACTGCAGGTGAAACCAAAAGAACTAAGGAAGAGGCAAAGAAGGTGGCAGATAGCATACTATCCTTAGTAAAAGAAGATAAAGAAAAGTTTGCAGAATTAGCAAAAGAATTTTCTGCAGATGGATCTAATAAAGACAAAGGAGGTGATTTAGGATATTTTGCTCCAGGAAGAATGGTACCTGCATTTAATGATTACGTAGTAGAGAATCAAGTAGGAGATATGGACGTAGTAGAAACCGATTTTGGATACCATATTATTTCTATAGAAGATCAAAAGAATCAGCAAAAAGCAGTTAAAATTGCTACGATTGCTAAAGAGATCGAACCAAGTGAAAAAACAATAAATACTATTTTTGCAAATACTACAAAGTTTCAAATGGCCACAAAAGATGGTGATTTTGCAGCAAAAGCCAAAGAAAGTGAATATACGGTGCGTCCTGTAAATAAATTAAGTGAGTTGGCAGATAACATTCCTGGAATTGGATCTGACAGAAGTATTGTACAGTGGGCATTTAATGAAGATACTAAGAATGGAGACGTAAAGCGTTTTGATGTAACTGGAGGATATGCGGTTGTGCAATTAACTGGTAAAGCAGAGAAGGGAGTTCAAAAAGTTGCCGATGCTAGTAGTATTATAAAGCCGATTTTAATCAAAAAGAAAAAAGCAGAAATGCTTAAAAATAAAATAGCAGGAAGTACAGGATTGGATGCTATTGCTACAAGTCAATCACAGACTGTAAAAACAGCATCTGCTTTAAATATGAAAAATCCAACAATAAGTGGAGCAGGTACAGAGCCTAAGGTAGTAGGAGTAGCTTTTGCATTAGAGGAAGGAAAAACTTCTCAGCCTATCGTTGGTAATAATGGAGTATACGTAGTAGAGGTAATTAAGAAAACACCTGCTGCAGCTATAAATGCATATACGAGTTATATTACTGAAGGAACAAAATCAAATACAGGTGCTGTAAACTCCAGAGTTTTTAATGCATTAAAGGAAGCTTCCGAAATAGAAGACAGAAGAGCAGATTTTTACTAGAGATCGCCGATATAATTTGAAAGTAAAAAATCCTGAAACATATAAGGTTTCAGGATTTTTTTTATCTATTATTATACCTAAGTTTATAAATTATTAGCTTCTGATTTTTAATTCCCATTTCCAGGCAGAAGCAAGTGCATCATCCAGACTGCTTTCTGATTTCCATCCTAATTCAGTATTTGCTTTTTGTGTATTAGCATAGGCAGACATAATATCACCTTCTCTTCTATCTACAATCTTATAATTCAATTTTTTTTGAGAAACTTTTTCAAAAGAATTAATGACTTCTAAAACAGAGCTTCCAGTTCCTGTTCCCACATTAAACACCTCATAATTTGATTTGTTAGCATCATTAATAAGGCGTTGCAGCGCAATTACGTGTGCTTTTGCCAGATCTACTACATGGATATAATCACGAATACAAGTACCATCATCTGTAGGGTAATTGTCACCAAAAACAGATAGTTGCTCTCTTAAACCAGCAGCAGTTTGCGTAATATAAGGAATCAAATTTTGAGGTACTCCGATCGGTAGCTCTCCAATTTCTGCAGACGGATGAGCTCCGATTGGATTAAAATATCGTAAGGCAATGGCTTTTAGATTAGAGGTTACTTTGCAAGTGTCTCTTATAATTTCTTCTCCAATCTGTTTAGTATTCCCATATGGAGACTCTGCTTCTTTAACGGGAGCATTTTCTGTAATGGGTAGTTCATCGGCTTGTCCATATACAGTACATGAGGAGCTAAATATAAAATTAGTCGTGTCTTTTTTCTGTAATTCCTGTAATATATATACAAGTGCTGAGATATTATTTTCGTAATACAATAATGGATTTTCAACACTTTCTCCAACTGCCTTAGATGCAGCAAAGTGTATAACTCCTATAAGGTCCGTATGACGAGCAAAGAAATCCTGAACCTTGTTTTTTTCTCTAAGATCAAACTCTTCAAAAATTGGTTGTTTTCCTGAAATAGCAGTAATTCCTTTTAGTACTTCTGTAGAAGAGTTCGAGCAATTATCAACAATCACTACTTCGAATCCTTTATTTTGTAGTTCTACTACAGTATGGGAACCTATAAAACCTAATCCGCCAGTTACTAATATTTTCATTTTTTTGTTTCTAGGAATTCTATTTAATATGATTTAAAATAATCTGTTTTATTTAGTTATTTACTAAATAATTGTCTTAAAATTAATACTTTTAAAGCTTCTACAATTTAGATTTTGAATCATCTTGGTAGTAAGCAGCTACAAATGTATGTAATTGATAGAGAACCAAAAAATGTTAATTAATATACTATGACATAGTCATATAATTAGTTAGTCTTTGCTAATCATTACTTTTGTTTTGATAACCTGTCATGTAATCCTTGAGAAGTTCCAATAAATGAAAAAGCTTCAAACAATATGCATTTGCAAAGCGCTGTTGTTTTTGATATCTCATACTTTTTAGATGGAGCTAGTTTATTTATGAATTAATTAGAATGTCAGACCTTATATTATTTCTTTTTCATAGAATGTGGACACATCTTGTATTAACAGATTAAGGTAGTGGTTCTCTCTCTCCAAACGTGACTCATCCCAGCCTAAATATTTAATCAAATCTTCTTGTACAATAGATCTATATTGGTGTACGCTATCTATGTCAAAATAAAGTCTTCCTGTTCTTCTTACAAAAAAGTCTGATAAACTATTAATCATTTCATGATGAATACCATACCAAACTTCTGCTCGGATTAATTTTTCTGTAATATCATCGTTTAAGAAATAAGGTACTTTATTCATAATGATATCTGTTTGTTTTCCATATGTAGTGACCAGATACCAGCCATAATATGGGTCATTCATTCCTAAACCCTCTAATTCCTGATTGATATTTGTAATATACTGGTTAACCGCTGTGGTGTCTTTTAATGGCGTACTGGTAAGAGGAATATTTTTAGTATGAGATTTCTCAAAGTTTTCTCTTTTACTATCACTCATTGTTTTTAATACGGCGTCTATAACTCGTTGTGCCATTTTACGATATCCGGTAAGTTTTCCCCCGGCAATTGAAATTAGCCCTGTCTTAGATACAAAAATTTCATCTTTTCTTGATAATTCAGATGGATCTTTTCCATCTTCGTGTATCAGTGGTCTTAAGCCAGCCCAATTAGATTCTATGTGATCTATAGTTAATTTTACAGACGGGAACATATCATTTACAGCGTTTAACAGATATATTGCGTCATTTTTAGTGGCAACCACACGATTCAGGTTAGCACTATAATTAGTGTCTGTGGTTCCCACATAAACGGCTCTTCCTCTTGGAATGGCAAAAATCATTCTTCCATCTGCTACATCAAAATAAATGGATTGTGTAAGTGGAAATCGTTCTCTGGAGAAAACAATATGTACACCCTTAGTAAGATGTAAGTACTTATTATTCATAGATTGATCCTTTTTACGTAAAAGATCCACCCAGGGTCCCGCTGCTGAAACATAATTCTTAGAATGAACCGTAAAAGTTTGCTGCGTGTTATGATCAAGACATTGAACATTTTTTATTTTACCTTCTTCATTATAATTAAAAGAGGTCATCTCACAATAATTAATGATGGTAGCACCGTAGGATGCTGCTTTTTTAAGAAGTTCTATAGTGAGTCGTGCGTCATCTGTTCTATATTCAGCATAATATCCGCCACCTGTTAGCTTTTCTTTGCCTAATAAAGGCTCTTTTGCGCTAGTCTCTGATGCACTCAGCATTTTGCGCTGATCATCTCCTTCTACATTAGCAAGAAAATCATACACTTTTAGTCCAATGGCGGTCATTAATTTTCCATAGGTACCTCCTTCAATAAGCGGAAGTAACATTTTTTCTGGTACGACCAGATGTGGCGCTAATTGATGAACAATCGCACGTTCACTACCTGATTCTTTGACCAGGCCGATTTCGAATTGTTTCAAATAACGTAGGCCACCGTGAATTAATTTTGTAGACTTATTACTGGTGCCTGATGCAAAATCGTTCTTTTCAATGAGACATACGTGTAGTCCTCTGGATGCTGCATCCAGTGCAATACCAGCTCCTGTAACTCCTCCTCCTATAACGACAAGATCATACGTGGTAGTTCTGGCTCTGCGGATATGTCTTTTGCGATCCAAAACAGAAAAACGAACCTCTGATACCTCTGGTAAAGATACTGTATACGGTGTTGTTGTTTTTGTTCTTTCTACTGCATCCTGCCATCCAGTATATTTTCTATGACGTTCATGTTCTGAAATTGATGGTTTAAATAGTGTATCTACTGTCCGGATTTTAGAAATATCTTTTTTAGTCCATATCCCAGCTTTAATTCCAGCTAAAAAGGCCACACCTAGTGCTGTTAATTCTAGCATTTCTGGTCGATCTACCTCAATATTTAAAATATCTGCCTGAAACTGCATTAAATAATTATTAGCAGCTGCCCCACCATCAACTTTTAATTCTTTCATTAATTTACCACTATCTTCTATCATGGCATCTAATACATCACGGGTTTGATATGCTATGGCTTCTACCGTTGCTTTAGTCAGGTCATTTTTGTCTGAATCCAAAGAGAGTCCATAAATAGCACCTTTAGCCTTCATATCCCAATGCGGAGCTCCCAATCCAGCAAAAGCAGGAACTACATAAAGTTCTTCAGATGATGGTGTGTTGTTACATATTTCCTCGGTCTCTGAAGCAGTATTAATAAAATTCATTTGATCCCGTAACCATTGGATGGTGGCTCCTCCGGCAAAAATACTTCCTTCTAGTGCATATTTTATGGGTTCATCTGCTAGAGTACAACATACTGTGGTCACTAATCCATTATTAGATTGATATGCTTTTTTACCCGTATTAAGAAGCATAAAACATCCTGTTCCATACGTGTTTTTAGCAATTCCGGTTTTGTAACCGCCTTGTCCAAATAAAGAAGCTTGTTGATCTCCTGCCATCCCGTACACCGGAATTTTTTTACTTTGATATACGATATTGCCAAAATCAGAGGAAGAATGTTGTACCTGAGGAAGCATAACGTGAGGGATATTTAATTCTGATAACATTTTTTTATCCCAATCTAATTTTATGATATTATACAACATCGTTCTGGACGCATTAGAATGATCAGTAATATGTTGGCGTCCATCTGTGAATTTCCACAATAACCAAGTATCAATAGTTCCAAAAAGTAATTCTCCGTTTTCTGCTTGTTCTCTTGCGCCTTCTACATGATCTAATATCCATTGTAATTTGGTGCCAGAGAAGTAAGAGTCAATAACCAAACCGGTATTCTTTGCAATATAATTTTCTAGTCCTCTTTTTTTTAGATGATTACAAATCTCTGTGGTTCTTTTGTCCAGCCAAACTATAGCGTTGTATATAGGTTTTCCGGAATTTTTGTCCCATACTACTGTAGTTTCTCTTTGATTCGTAATCCCAATACCTGCAATTTGATCTGCTGATATTTTTGAGGTAATCAAAACCTTTTTAAAAACTTCTTGTTGATGGTTAAAAATCTCTAACGCATCGTGTTCTACCCATCCGGGGTTTGGGTAGTATTGAGGTAATTCTTTTTGAGCGATGCCGCAAATTGTTCCAGTAGAATCAAAAATAATGGCTCTGGTACTCGTAGTACCCTGATCAAATGCTATGATATACTTTTTTTTCATTGATGCTTGATATACGAGGTTATAATGCAAAAATACAGATATAGGAAAATTACTAAAAAAAATAGCTAAACCTCTTATTTAATATGAATAAATCATTTTTATCTTACGTGATTCTATAGGAATTTTTTTATATGAAAGCAATTCTAAAAATAGTATTGATAGGATGTTATAAACTTGATTAATTCTATTATTAAAGGATGCGATCATTGTTAATGAAGTGCAGAGGCGAAATCAATATTAATGGTTTTATTGACAATTAAGTTACTATAGTTTTAAAAAAGGAGACTTTTTTCTTTATATTTAAAAAAGTGAATTTTATACTAACCATAATACAAACAGCCTATAATGACTTCTGTTCCTCGATTATTTTTTGTGTTGATTAGTAAAAATGCAAAAGCGATTAAACATAGGGTATCGGATGAAGAACTGGTAGAACAAATTGTAGTTACGAAAAGCAGCTTATTGTTTAGCGTTTTATATGATAGATATAGTAAAAAGGTATATAACAAATGTTATAGTTTCGCTAAAGACAGCGATGAAGCGAAAGATTTAACCCAAGAGGTATTTTTAAAACTATTTACTAAACTACATAGTTTTAATGGTACATCTAAATTTTCTACATGGTTATATGCCTTTACATATAATTTTTGTGTGAATTATAGTAATAGGGATACAGGTAAGAAAATGAAAAGTTTATCAGACGCTATGAAGGAACACGAGTATCATTTATTTTCTGATAATGATTTAGAAATAGTTGATGAAGAGACTCTTTTTCAATTAAAAGCCAGTAAGCTTACTTTAGCATTGGATCAAATAGATCCTATGGAGAAAGCTTTATTATTATTAAAATATCAGGATGATGTTTCGATAAAAGAAATGATGGTGATCTATGGCATTGGCGAAAGCGCGATTAAAATGAGATTAAAAAGAGCAAAACAGAAATTGATAGCGGTACATACTAAAAGTTTGTAATGGAAGAAAAAAATCCTTTTAAAAAAATAGAAACCGATAAGACAGTACCAGAAGGAATCAAAGAATATATAATTGCTGATATTGTTGATGTGTTTAAAGATGAGAATCACTATGTAATTGGAGATACTATAAAAACAGATACCATACAGGGATGTATTGAAGCGATAGATGACACTTATATAACACTTGCCGGAGTAACAGGTATAATACGCGTACCAATTAAAGAGATAATAAAAAACACTGTGGAAATTATTAAAAATGAATAAAATGAATAGTTGCTTGACCCACCTGAGTAAAAGTTAAATTCTTACACTCTTTTTAAGATTAAAATCCATTTCGATAGTTTTTTTTTAGGTATTAATTATACATTTGACAGACGATTATAGACATAAATCACATTGATGGTTGAGCATATAGAAAAAATAAAACAAGAGCTTGAAAAAATTGTAAAGGATCAATTGCTTCCTGATTTACTAGCTCCTGTAGAAAAACAAGAGAGATTTTTAGAAGAAGTTTTAAAAATTCAGCATACAATAGCTATTTTAGAAACCTCCAAACAAAAAAATGAAATTCTTGATACTTTTATAGCTTATAAACAACAATTATCAGGTATCGTTATTTTGTATTTTGACACACTACAAAAAGAAAATACGAATCTTCATTTTGTAAAGTATTTACAGTCTTTAGAAACCTATATTAATACCCAGGCAGATGTACTAACAGTAGTGCAACATAAGGATCGTTTCTACGCAATTCCATCAGACAGCAGAAATGTTAAAATCAGTAAATTTTTCAAACGTACATTATTTAAATGTTCTAAAATACCACTACGTATAAGTAATATCTTTAGGAAAACTAAAAAGCCTATCCATTTTTGGAGTCAAAAAGTCCCAGTCAAAGGAATTACTTCTTACTTCTACAAAAATACAGTGATACTAAGGTTACAAAGTATTATAGATGTCACATTTAAAAACATTGCTGCCACGACAGAAGATAGCTGGAAATTAGATACATTGATTGACGATAAAATCATCAATTTTTTAGAGTCTGAAACTCCCTTAGAATTGACAGAGAATCTTTTTCAGATTGATAAAATGCTTGATGTATTGGCGAATACAAAAAGAGATATTAAAAATATATTGGACGCGGTATTAGATACCGTTTTTATCGACTACCAAAACGCGCTGTCAAAAGCAGGGACTTTTGAGTTAGCAAATGATCAATTTGTAATATCAAAGGTCGATGAAAAAAGAGTTGCCATAGAGAAAAATATCCAAAAAAAATATGATTCCTGGAATTACACGTTTTCTGTTCTACGAGATGATTGGGATATTGATCTCGAAATTTACAATTTGGTTTTTAAAACATATCGTCATTATGATAAGCTCAATGCAGAAGTTAGTCAGCGTGCCAATACTATTATCAAACAATTAGACGTTATACGCAAATATCAGAATGATGTTTTAAAACATATTGATGAAGCAAAAGATAACGAGCATTTAAAAAGTAATATTTCTGAAGAAATAGAGAAGCTGTCTTCTGTTTTTGAGACAAAGGTCTTATCTAAGGTAAATCAGGAGATCGCGGGGATGGAGTTAACTTCTGTTATCACCAATTTTGAAAGCAGTCTTCAAGGTTTATTAGCTAAGGTTTCAACAAAAAGAGCCATTTCAAAAGAAATAGATTTTCAAAAACCAGGTTCATCCTCAGCGATCAATTATATCTCACCTTATGAATTGATCAATTATGAGAGCTGGCCCTCTTTTTTAGAAAAAATAAATGCGGCAAAGGTGGCCATGTCTTTAAAATTTGATGATACTATACAGACGGTTAATGAACTCGGGCAAATTGCAGAGTTTAATCTAGAATCATCGTTAGCCTTACTGGAAGAAGAGATTTCTGATGCAAATCCTAAAACTGTAGCCTTAGAAGGAATACAAAGAAATCTGGATAAATTAGATACGCTTACACTTACAGTTCAATCTTTTCAGGATGATTTACAAGAACTTCTCACAGAGAGCTTGGATAAGTTTACCAAAAGGATGATCAGTTTCACCGAAAATGAAAATATACTAGAGATAAAACTGATGATTGCCAAGGCAATATCCGTAGAAAAGAGTAAAGCGATCAAGCAGAAAATTAAGAGTAGTATAATTTATGCAGTTCCTATTGCAATAACATTTTCTAAACAAATATATACCAAATCAACAGAGTTTGTACTTGCTAAAATGGCTAAGTTAGGTCTGTTAAAGAATTCTGGTGCAATCACAAGTGAGTTATCCGATTTCTTAATGGAAGCAGAAAGATCTGTAGATAAGCTTCCCTTTGTTTATCAAAGATTATTCAGATCTGAAACTTTGCATAATGAAGCCTTTTTTATTGGAAATGAAAAAGCAGTAGAGACTATTCATACGGCATATTCAACATGGAAAAAAGATCGTTTTATTACTGTTGTTATTATTGGAGAGAAAGGTGCAGGAAAAACTTCATTATTTCATTATTTTAAACAGAAAAACGAAGAGCTTCCAGAAGTATTAATGCTATCAGTGGATGAAACAATTTACACTGCGGAGCAACTGTTCGAGTTTCTTTCTATATCGTTTTCTAAAGAACTGAAGTCGCTAGAGGAGTGGGTTTCATTTTTAAATACAGGAAGACAAAGATTTGTGTTCTTAGAGAATTTACAATCTTTATATTTTAGAAAAATAAAAGGTTTTGAGGCACTGCATACTCTGTCAGAACTTATTTCACTGACTTATAAAAATGTTTTTTGGGTGTGTACTTGTGCTAAATATGCATATCAATACTTAGATAAATCAATAAGCTTATCGGATCAATTTACACATCGTATAGATGTAGATGATATGGATAGTAAAACACTTACTGATGCTCTGGTAAAAAGACACAAAGTAAGCGGATACAATCTATATTTTGAAGAGCCTCCAAAAGAATTTTTAAATAAAAAGTATCAGAAAGCAACTGAAGCAGAGCAACAAAAAATACTTCAGGCTGAGTTTTATGTTGATTTGTATAAGATCTCAAAAAGTAATTTTAAAATTGCCTTTATGTATTGGTTACGATCTGCTACCTCGGTTTCAGGAAGCACTATTCATATGAGATCTTTGAAAAATATAGACCTCTCTTTCATAGAGAATCTGGCGGCATCAAGATTATTTATTCTCAATGGAATTTTACAGCATGAACAATTAAAAATTGATCATATTAGTAGTATATCAGGACTGGATCTTGCACAGACCAAAAGAATTGTAAATTCGCTCTACGAAATAGGACTTCTTACAGTTGATCGTGAATATTATACAATTAATACTTTGTTATATAGACAAATAGTAACATTGTTGAAAAGTAAAAATTTCTTACACTAAGTTATGATACAAAAGATTTTTATTAGCTATATTTTTCTTATTACAGGAATTATAAGTGCTCAAAATAGTGTAGTACCGCCATCATCTGCACCAGTAACCACGGTGGCTGTAGATAGTGTGGCTACACCACAAAAAAATACGGAAAAAGAAAAATTAATAAAAGATATTGATACGATCGAAAAAGAGGTGATAGAAGATTTAAGTCCACCGCCGATCTGGGAATTTTTTTCTATAGGTAAGATTATTTGGGCATTGATATTTATTCTTGTAGGATATGTTGTTATAAAATTTTTAGTTTCTCTATTAGAACGTCTTGCTGAGAAATCCGCAAATCAAAGAATTACGATTAAAGGACTTATTCCAATTATAAAAATTTTTGGATGGATTTTTATAATTATAATTATTGTCGTAGGTGTTTTCAGACCTCCAGCTGCTACGTTAATCGCAGTATCAGCATCTCTGGGTATTGCAATAGGATTTGCAGCTCAGGATATTCTAAAGAATATTTTTGGGGGTGTCATGATTTTGTTAGATCGTCCTTTTAAAGTAGGTGATAAGATAGAAACTGGTAGCTTTTATGGTGAGGTTGTCGAAATAGGTTTGCGGTCTATAAGAATTGTAACCCCCGATGATTCTTTAGTAAGTATTCCTAATGGAGAATTGATGAATAAATCAGTATCTAATTCTAATAATGGAGAAGCAAACTGCCAGGTAGTAGCAGAAGTATATTTACCAATAACTGCTGATACCAATAAAATAAGACAAGTTGCTATTGAAGCAGCACAGGTTTCTAAGTATATTTATTTAAATAAACCAATTGCAGTGTTGTTTTTTAATGAAGTGAAGGAGCGCAGATCGTATTTTAAAATGCGATTGAAAGCATATGTAGTAGATATCAGATATGAATTTATATTTAAAAGTGATATGACAGAGATTGTCATGAAACAATTATTAGAGGAAGGCTTGATCAATCCAGAGGATTTAAAATAACTATAAGAAAGCCTTCTCCTTTGATGTTATACTATAGATGTTTAGGAATTACTCAGGATTTTGAAAACTTAAAATAATTTGACATTTTTAATTTTCAACATCTGATTGAGATTTGTTGTAAATCATTCTATTTCTGGTAACAATAAAATAGGTACAGGACTATGAAAACTGATATTCTTTACAACGTCCTCTTCCAATAGTTTCTGCAAAAAACTATATTTATGATTGATAAATGTGATAAGATCACTTTGTGTCTGCAGAACAAAATCTCGAATAGCATTACTTTCAGAAGTTTCAATAGTAATCTTATGAAAAAAATAATCTATGCCAACGAATAGTTTTTTTAGGTGTTCCTTATTGACTTTTTGAATATCAGATAAATATTCTTCCTCCATTACCTGAACAACTTTTAATTTACTTCCTGTTAATTGAAGTAATGTTTTGTATAGTAGAAACTCTTTTTCCTTAAAATCTCTTTTGAAATTAGTAGAAAAAACTATTTGCGATGGAGCTTTACTCATATAACTTTTTGGTACTAATACCAGAGCACAGGTTTTAATATCATTCAGAATTCGCGTAGCATGAGTTCCTAAAAAAATCTCCTGATTACTTTTTCCTCCTTTTGTGCCCATAGCTAAAAAATGAATAGATTTTGTATCGATTACATTACTTATTGCTTTGAGTACCGTGGTCGCTTTTATAATGGGCTTGAAGTGGTGTTGTGAGATAGTGTTATTCTCCTGTATTGGTTTTATAAACTTTTTAAGTTCTGTTTCTTTTTCTTTAATCATGTCAAGAAAAAAATCATCTGTATTTTTATCTGTGATAAGGTTAGAAGGATGACTCACAAAAATATGTAAGATATAGAATGTACAAGGTGTACTACTAAATAATATTCTGGCATATGCTAGCGCATTATTTGCATTTTCAGAATAATCCATAGGAATTAAAACATTTATCATAGATAGTACCGTTTTTGATTAGTAGCGTAAAGCTATAAAGTCTTATTTGCAGTGATTAGGTAAAATACAAATTAATTTTAATAAATATATTGGTTTTTTCAGTGACTTTATAAAAGTTATGTGTCTTATTTATTCTAAATATATAATAATGAAAAACAACTGTATTTTACTACTCTTAGTAGTTTTTACTATTCAATTAGTAAAAGCTCAGGACCTACCCATGAATCTATCCACAAATAATGCTATTCCATTAAGAGAGTTGCTTGATATGGATTTACAGAAAAAACTAGAAGAAACGTTAAGGGCTAATCCAAAATGGGAAAAGTTAATAGCACAAAAAAGAATGTCAGTCGGTATCGTAGATTTAGCAGATACAGATCATATTCGTTATGCCAGAGTACATGGTAATGAGATGATGTATGCTGCAAGTTTACCAAAAATAGCAGTTTTATTAGCAGCTATGGATGCAATTGATAAAGGTGAATTAAAAGAGACAGAGATTATAAAAAAAGACATGCATCTGATGATAAGTAAATCTAATAATCAGGCAACGACTCGTATGATTGATAGATTAGGATATGATAAAATAGAATCTGTACTTACTAATGAGCGTTATGGATTATATGATGAAGAATTTGGTGGTGGACTATGGGTAGGCAAACGTTATGCAGCTGGTGGGGCTACAAATAGAGAGCCGATTAAAAATTTAAGTCACGCAGCGACAGTGTCTCAAGTATGTAGATTTTATTACTTATTATATCAAGGTAAATTAGTAAGTAAAGAAAGATCTAAACAAATGCTGGATATTATGGTAGATCCTGCATTGCATCATAAGTTTGTAAATACTCTGGATAAGATAGCGCCTAAAGCTAAACTGTTCAGAAAATCAGGATCTTGGAGTACTTATCATTCAGATTCTATTTTGGTCTGGGGCTCTCCAGAAAGACGTTATATTTTGGTAGCCTTGGTAAATGATAAGGCCGGAGAGCAAATTATTCGTAATCTCGTAGAGCCGATAGAAGATATTCTCCAGGAGAATCAGTTAAATTTCTAGTAAAATAAAATGATAATAAAAGAGAGCATAGGGGAAACCATTCCTATGCTTTTTTATTTAATTATTATTTTTAATTGACAAGTAAAGATTACTAGATCAAGTTTTTTAAAATTAAACGAATTTATAAATTTCCAGCCTTTTGTAGTGATAAAACAAAAGTTAAGTAGACAAGTACAAATTTTAAATAGGCACTTAAAAGCTATAAGAGATATTTCCTTTAATAAAGAAGGGGGTGCCAGGAGTAAAATGAATTTCTTCTACAGGTTCCGTTTCATTTGCTAATCTCGAGGTTGTAGCAAATTGAGTTTCATTCCATTCTGTATCAAATAAGTTTTCTACACGTATCCCTACTGTAATATTTTTGATGGTATAATTAATGTTAGCATCAATTACAGTGTATCCCTCTGCAATAATACTATTATCTTCATTAGCGGCACGATCTCCTAGGTGTCTGTATTGCAATCCTCCTGAGAATTCATGAAAATTATTGACAGTGATACCTCCTGCAGCGGTTATTTTTGGTGCCAGAGGAATATAATCCTGACCACTAGGCTCATCGGTACTTCTGGCATAGGTATAGGTAAAGTCAGAGTTTAGAAATAACCAATCATTTATTTGGTATCTGGCACTTAGATCAGCACCTAATCTTTTGGTTTGACCACTAGGTTCTACTACACCTTCATCACCCACGTATACAAATTCTTGTTCTAAGCCTAAATACCAGCCAGTAGTATTTAAAAACAGCGATTTAAATGGTTTCCAGCTTAATCCCATATCTACTCCATATGCACGTGGTAGTACTTTGTCTGCTGATCTAGCTACAACTACCCGAGTGTCATTACTATGAAATCCGGTTCCCGATTTTAAGAATATATTTATATTATCTGTTACATCATAAGAAATCTTCAACTTAGGATTCACCATAAATGAAGTACTAGACTGTGTTTCATAAGTATCTTGTAAATTATCTTCATATAAATTTTTAAAATAATCAAGTCGAACACCTGGTGTAATTTTTAATCTTCCATAATCTAGCGTTGCATCTAGAAATCCATACGCATTGGTTTCGTCTACATTACCCAAGCTAAGTATGGATATTATTTCTTTTCTGTTCAGTGTACTAGAGAGTTCATTGTCATTAATTTTATCATTTCTTAGTCCAATCCCAATATTAAAATCCGTAGTAGTGGTTCCCAGCAAGGTTCTGGTAGTAAGAATACTCGAGAAACCTGATATAGAGCGATCTTCGAATTGTTTAATTTGATCACCATTGATAGGATCATTCAAGAAAAAAGTAAAATTAGAATACAGTTCAAAATCATATAAAGAATAATAGGCATTTGTTTTTAAGGTAGTATTATCTGAAATAAATTTTGAATAAGTGGCACTCAGATTGGTTCTTGATGTATTTCCTCCTTCTGTATCATCAATGGCTCCAAAACGGGAAATGGTCCTATCCGCGACAGCTCTTTCTGGAATCTGTCCAGAAGCATCCCAACGGCTTACAAAATGAGAAGCAGTGATATTCAATTTATTATTATCAGACAATAAGGCTGTATATTTTGCATTTAGATTAATACGGTTAAAGTTTTGTGGAGACTCAAAAGCTCCATCACTTTCCAAATATTCGATAGCAAGGGATAGGTCTTTTTTTGCGGCTCCTTCCATAAGATTAAATAATCCTATAGTTCTAAAGGTATTAAAGTCACCAAGCTCTAATTTTATCGTGTTAGTGTTAAATTTTTCCTTAGTATGCATAGCAACAAATCCGGCGGTATTAAAATTCCCTTGATCTGCATAATAAGGTCCCTTACCAAAATTTAGATTGTTAATAGTTTCTGGAATCACAAAATGCAAATCTGCATATCCCTGACCATGTGCATGAGAAACCATATTAACCGGAATGCCGTCTACAGAAATTGCAACATCCGTACCATGATCTACATCAAACCCCCTGAGAAAAAGTTGCTCTGCCTTTCCTCCACCAGCATGTTGACCTATAAATAGACCAGGTATTTTTCTTAATATTTCCTGAGAAGAATTAACAGGATTTGTTTTACTGTCAATTTTGGTAATAACACTTAACGGATCAATTTCTTGTTTTAAAATTAATTCATCTAATTGAAAAATTTCAGGATGTAAAGTAATAGTTAGGGGAGACGTAACATCTTGTTCCCGGAGTATTATTTTTTTAGTTTTAAACCCTAATAAGCGAATACTTATTGTATCTCCTATTGTATTTTTACCTAATGAGAACAGTCCATTTTCCAACGTATGTGTATGTTTTTCTGAAGATGTGTTATAAATATAAGCTTCAGCTAATGGATATGCGAAATTATCGATGATCTTACCTCTTATATTTTGATTTTGTCCATAGCTTAATGCGCCAATTAACAGGAGTAGAGTGGTTGTTAAATTTCTCATGATAAATTTTTGGGGATATAAAGTTTTAAAGATTTTTTGGTGTAATACTACTTAATTCAATAATGCTTTCTGTTAATTCTTTTTTAAATATTTTCATGATTTTTCAGTTGACCATTTTTATATCTGTGACACTTGATTTTATATATTAGATGATTTTTTTAGTTTTTTCTTTCGTTTGTTACTCTAAAATTCTACGATTTTAGTATTTAATCATACGAAACGACAATTTTATCAGGTATACATACATCTTGGTTATTGTTATAGTCTCTCCATTTTACTAATTTGATTGAAAATGATAGTTGTAATTTATTGGTGTTTATATCGAATTAAATTTCTATACACCTGGTGTGAATGATATTTTTCCTAATCATCATCAATGTGTCATTTTGTTTATTGATGTGATTATTAAATTTAACATGCAGTAATATATTTTACTACAATCATTGATTAATAGTTATTTTGTTATTGTTAATCAATAAGTTGTATTTAGATAAAAGATGATTAGAAATAAATTTTATGAATATTTTATAATATCGGATAGGGTTGTGGAATGTGTTTTGAGAAGAGAATTGTGTAAGAAAAAACGGATACATTTTATTTATTCATAAGATGTTATTTAAAAAAATGAAGATGATGTTAAAATTGACACGAAATTTTAGAGCCAAATTATGTGAGATTGACCTACTTTATCAGCAAGTTATTGTCCAATTATCTATTCCTGATAGAATTAATTATTGCGAGTCCTTGATTTATAGGACTAAAGAGGATCTAGCAGCTACCCAAAGTTCGAGGTCTAAAAAAGACTTAAAAAAAATACTAAGGGCCGGAGTCAAAGAATTAGAACAGCTACAGATTTGCTGCTCGCATACGCATTATCGAAATCGAAGTGGTAATGAGCACAGTAACCTTGCTACATATCAAAATTATGAAAGATTATGAGTTTTGTTAGATTCCAAAATGCAAACCAACAGATAAGCCATTATATTTTGCCAGCGTATAGTCTATATTCATTTTAAAAAAGGCTAAAGAAAGTTTAGCACCTATTGTTGCTCTAACTCCAGAGGTTTTATTCTCTATAGAAAAAGGATCTATTATGGTTTCTTGTGAAATTACTCCTGATTGCACTCTATATGTCCCTTTAAGATCTGTGGTTGAAGTCCCCGTCAGATATCCGAGCCCTCCATATACGTTAAAGACGGGTAATTTTGTGGAGCCGATTAATTGAAATAAAAATGTATTAGTATTGTTCTCAAACCGCTGATCTTCTCCATCCACAATATTAGTGTCTGTAAAATCATAACTGCCATCCAGATGTGTATATGCTATCAACCCTGATATACCTACTGGGAATAATTTGTCTGCCGGAAGCCAACTCGTAAATTCGTGTTGAATACCAAAACCATATAATCCTACATCTGCATCATTGGTAGTAACTTTTGGAAAAAATCGGGCTTTTATTTCTGTTCCTTTAATAAGCCCAAAACTCGCTTGTAAAAAGGCAGTAGGAACAAAATTAATATTAGAGCTACCCAATCCGGTAGGAAGTTCAAATTCTGCATCCTGTGAGGGAATGGCAGGAATTCCACTATCACCTTCGATGACCACGACTGCTCCTTGAATATCTCCAAACGCTGTAGCTACCTCCTTTGAAGTGCTACCATCTCTAAATTGAAGATTCTCATAATCAGAAGTGTTTAAAATAAAGGATTTATTATCGTCATTTACAAAAGCACCATTGATAACTAGTGATATGTCAAAACCAAAAAGTTTTTTGGCTTTACCAGAATTAAACCATCCATTATTCATACTATAGACCAATCCATCAGAAGCAGGTCGCATGTAGGCTGTAGCAAATCGCTGTGCATCATTGATACCAGCTGCTAAGAGGTTGTCTATGTTTTGTTGTGCAGCCACACAGGTGGTGATCAACAGAGATAAGATTAAAGTAAGTTTTTTCATAGGAATTCTGGGGAAATAAGTTTTTTCTATTCACCCTCAATTTATAAAAAATAAATTTATTAAAGGCATTTTTCCTTTTACAATTGGTTAAAAGTGGTGTTTCTTTCTAACTTATCCTCTTGCCATCTCGTATTCTCTATCTTACTTTTAATAAAAAACTTCTAATACAAGTAGTATTAAATTTTTATTCCAATTTGTGTGATCTACAATTTTTTTACTACGGGGTAACTAATTTTATAATAAAATGAGTTGCCTTCTTATTATGAAGTATATTTATGAAAAAAATCGATGTTACTAATTTCTGAAATAGATTCAATCATTACTTTAATCTCCATTCTGGCAATTTTTGTGATTTTGATTAGTTTGATTCTTAGAAAATTAAATCAAACATATATTATAGGTTATATTTTAGTAGGTATTATTCTTGGTCAAAATGGTTTTGGAATTATAGAAGATGCAGAATCCATACATCTTTTTGGAGAGCTAGGTGTCATTTTATTATTATTTTTTATTGGTATGGAAATCAATTTAGTTGACTTTTTGAAACAATGGAAAGTAGCATTGCTGGGAACGCTCGCTCAGGTAATCATTAGTGTGTCTTTGGTTTTTTGCATAGGATATTTTTTTAATTGGAATTTTGCAAGGTCTATGATTATAGGTTTTGTGATAGCATTAAGTAGTTCTGCGGTAGTTATTAAACTCTTACAGGATAAAAATTTAATTGATACTACCAATGGTAAGAATGTACTAAGTATACTATTAACACAAGATGTGATTTTTGTACCAATGCTTCTTATAATTTCGCAGTTGGGCGGCAAAACTCAAACGGCGTTAGAAAATTTTATGATGGTTGTTGGTGCGATCATTATTATTTCTCTTTTATTATTTATTTATATAAAAAAAACAATCTCATTTCCACTTGCTAAAAGAATAGTGAGAGATCATGAGTTACAGGTGTTTCTAGCAATTTTTTTATGTTTTGCAGGAGCATTATTTACTTCAATTTTTGGTCTTTCAGCTGCATTAGGTGCTTTTGTGGGAGGAATGATTATTAATTCTGCAAAAGAAACACATTGGATTCATGATACTTTACAATCATTTAGGGTGTTATTTGTATCGTTTTTCTTTATTAGCGTTGGCTTACAGATGGATATTCAATTTATTTATTCTAATCTTTGGATTATTCTTTTAAGTATAGCAGCGGTATATCTTACCAATCAATTTATCAATTCATTGATTTTAAGAGCGTTTTCTTGTACTTGGAAAGAGGCACTGTTAGGAGGCGCTTTATTATCTCAGATCGGAGAATTAAGTTTTTTATTGAGTTCTATGGCGTTAAGCCTTCATATCATTAATGACTTTGGATACAAATTTACTATTAGTTTAATATCATTAACTTTAATTATAAGTCCTTTTTGGATTAGCTGTATAGAAAGATTAGTGGGGTCTAAAAAAACTACATAGCCCTTAAGAATCAAATTAATAGGCTTAAGTATAATAAAATCACTGTATATGAAGTGCATAAACTCATAAGTAGATCTGTGGTATTTTTAATTTGTAAACTAACCAACAAGTTGTGCAACTAGAAAATATATTTACGAATACTTCTATATTATATAGTCCTTGGTTTATCATAAATGATACTAATGGTGATAAGATATAAAAAAGGCAACACAGATAAAAATTTGATTCCTGATAATGCTATTACTAAAAGGATTTAATTGCTATATTGTTTAAAACAAGAATTTTGTAAAGTTTTGTGACTTTACTTAAATTAGTGTGTCATAAATAAGAAGGAAGGGTTTTATTGAATAATACTAATTAAAATTTTAAAAGATGAAAAATATAATGAATAGTAGATTATTAATTCTGGTAGTGTTATTTTTTAATTTTACAATGATTGCTCAGGAATTAGAAAAAGAGATAGTAGAGGTGCCTGTGGTAACAAAAACAGTACAAGGTACATTTGATGGATATGAAGATGATATATTTAGTTTTACCTATGCTACCGAAGATGGTGATGAAGCAAATATTTTCTTCAAAAATATTAAACCAGAGTTTTTAAAAGCATATGAGTTAAAAAGTAATAAATATGTAGGAAAATCTTTTAGTATTACTTTTGATACTGTCGAGGAAGCCGAGGTAGATGATGATGGTGATACACAGTATAATCGCGTAAGAACCGTTACAAAATTAGCGTTAATAAAATAATCAACAGGGGTGGTCTTAAAAATCTTAGTAGTTATTACGAGTCCTTCAATCTGATTCTGGTTAGGTGAGACTAATAAGCCATATAATGTGTCAAAAGTATCTTAGTGCATACTGGTTATTTATTTTAGACAACCTCCGTTTGTATAATTGTTAATAGACATTAAATATCCAAAGGTATAGAATATGGAGGCTGAATTGATTTTACAACCACTTTTTTCTCTTAAAATAGTATAACAAGCTAAAGAACGTAATAATCATTACACCCCATAAAATATAATATCCATATTTGAATTTGAGTTCCGGGATATTTTCAAAATTCATTCCGTAGATTCCTGCCAGAAACGTAAGTGGGATAAAAATAGAAGCAATAATTGTTAAAACCTTCATCACTTCATTCATCTTATTACTGATTGTTGTCATATACATGTCCATCAATCCCCAGATCATTTCGCGATAAATATCAATACTCTCAGATACCTGGATAATATGATCATATAAATCCCTGAGATAGAATTGTGTTTTTTCATGGATTAGCGGATGCTCCATTTTTTCAATCCTGTTAACAACCTCTCTGAGTGGAAAAACAGCTCTTCGTATTTTTAAAATTTCTCGTTTTTGACTTTGGATATCATAGGTAATATTATCATTAGGTTTTTCTTCAAACAAGTCATCCTCCAGCTCTTCAATTTTTTCTCCCATCGTTTCGATAAGATTAAAATAATTATCCACTACAGCATCCATTAGTGCATATAATAAGTAATCGGCCCCCATAGTTCGTACCCTACCTTTTCCAGTACGAATACGATTTCTAATCGCATCAAAAACATCTCCATCTGCTTCCTGAAACGATATAACATATCCTTTACCCACTACAAAACTAATATGTTCAATCGCTAATTTTTCATCTTTATCAAAGTAAAGCATTTTTAATACAACGAATAGATAGTTTTCATATTCATCAATTTTGGGACGTTGTTGCGTGTTGGCTATATCTTCTAATATCAGAGGGTGAAGATCATAATGTTTTCCTATTTTTTCAATAGCTTCTGTATGATTTATACCATTTATATTAACCCAGGTTACTGGTTCGGATTCGGCATACCTAAATGCCTCTTCAATATCATTTAATTCCTTTTCCTCAAAAGAATCTTTATTGTAATCAAATACTTCTATGTATAAATCACTTGATGTCTTATCACCTGTATATATTACGGTTCCTGGTACTAATCCTTGTTGTTTAGCGGCTGCTGATGGAGTAGTTTCTCCCATAGGTATTTTAATTTATGAAACACAATGTAATATATTTAATGTGTCTTTACAAAAGAAGTTTTAAGAAACGACTAACTCTTTAGACTGAATAATTTCAATGAAACCGATCCTTTTTTTATATGTAAAGTTATAGCTTCCTTTATTTTTGTATAGAATAAATAGTTTGTGTTGGAAAAGCAAATTCTAATCCAGCATTTTCAAATCTTTTTAAAATTTCGAGATTGATATTATTTTGGGTAGTTCCAATATCAGCTTCTTTTCTTATGAAATAGGTAAAATTAATTATTAGGGAAAATTCACCAAAATTTTCAAAAAATATGGCAGGTGTTTCTGTCACAAATTCTTGTTGTTCTTGAATAATAGTTCTCAGGATATCCATGGCTCTCTCAACTCCCTCGGCATTTGTTGTGTACGTTAATCCAAGCTTAAGCCCAACTTTGCGTGTAGGTTCTAAAGCGACATTCTCCACACTATTATGGATAAATTTTGCATTAGGGATGGTGACTAGAGTACCATTAGTAGTTCTTATTCGAGATCTTCTTATACCAATTTCTTCAACTTTGCCGTCAAAACCATCTACACGTACTCTATCATTAACCATAAAAGGTTTATCTGTAAAAATAGAAATACCTCCAAAAATATTTTCAATATAATCTTTTGCTGCTAAAGCAAAAGCCAATCCACCGATTCCCAGTCCGGTAATCAACGCGCCTACATTATAGCCTGCATTGTTAAGCGCGATAATAATACCAATTGACCAAATGGCAATAGTTACTATTTTTCTAATAATAGGAAAAAGCTGGTCGTCAAAATCACTGTCAGATCTTTCGATTACCGGCTCCATATATTCTTCAATAATAGCGTTGATCAATTTTGCAATAAACCAGGTGATACCTATCACAAACATCACATGATAAACCTTATCCATAAAATCGGCAACCTCTCCAGATTTGTTTAGATATTCGATACCAAGATAAAACCCTACGATTGTAATACCATAAATAGCAGGTTTCTTCATTGTAATCAATAAAATATCATCCAATCTGGAAGCTGTATTACGAGTAAAAATTTTAACAATTTTAGTAAAAAGCAGATAGGCTATTTTAGCGATAATAATCCCACCAGCAATAAATACAAAGGCAATTAACCATTGTGAAATTGTGTTTAGATAATACTCATTGGATAAAATTTCGGACATTCTTATTTGATTTTTCCTTTAATCATTTTCAAAATAAATAGGTAAATGATTTAGCAAGTAAATTTAGTACAATTTTTTAATTCGTATGATTATTTCTAATTCCTAATTAGTTTTAAAATTGTCAAAAATTCTGACGCTAAAAAAGGAGTTTTTGATATTGTACTGAAAACAAATTATACTTACTAAAATTTAAATACAAATAAGAAGCAGGTATTTAAATTTTAGTAAGTATATTTTTAGTACCGTTTATATAATTAATAAAATCAGTCTGGAATTACAGGGACTAATAAATGAGAATCAAATTTATTACCTGTATGAATGGTATGTATTCCTTTGTTTACGGTATAATAATGTCCTAAAGAAGGATGGCAAAAGAGATCTTTTCCCTGAATAACAACTTGAACAGATTCTCCCTTTGTGAATAATGTACTACTTGGCAAAATTTCGATTTCTACAGGCAAAATTTCATTTTTGGATAGTTTTTGTGGATTTTGAAGGGTTAAAATTGGTTGCCAAGGAGTAGATTTAGCGGTATCTAATTCACGTTCTGAAACGCGCAACCACCCCATAGAAACAGGGCCTTTTGTATATCCAAGTTTTCCATAGAAAGAGACTTCTTTGCCTTCGGTATCGAGCTTTTTAATAGCTACAAATAAGTCCATATCTGAACCTTTGCTGGTAGAAACCCAAAGTTTAAGTTTCATATTACCACTTAATTCGGTGTCTTTGTCAAATGTATACGTAAAGCTTGCATTGTCTGTAAGAGGATCATAATCTATTGTCTCAGTTTTACTTGAGGAACCTGCCTTAAGTGTATTAGAACTGGCTTCTAAATAGAGTTTTCTATATTTAGTACTTTCAATAGGCCATGATTTTTCGTAGCGTACCTTGTATTTTTCTAAGCTTTCTCTTACTTCTAGGCGAACTGAAGGAATACTATCAAAACCATTCTCAATTCCTTTTAGGAAATGATCGAAAAAGTTTTTTTGAAAAACGAGTGCATCTTTACTGTAATAGGTCGCCCATTTTGAGCGTCCGTGCGTATATAACCATTTATTTTCAGAAGAAATTTTCTTATACCCTTCAAAAGAACCACGAGAATGTAACCCTTGATCAGACCATGTAGCACAAATAAGAGCAGGAACCTTAATAGTATTTAAATAAATGGTTGGTGGTGGCGAAATTTTTTGAAAGAGATGCGGCTTTTTGTGTATCCGTTTAAAAACCGGAAATGGGGGAAGGGGTTTTTCTTCGTTGGCACATTCGTTTATTCGTTTTGCCCAAAATTCGGTAAAAACTGTTTCCGGAATACCACCGTGATACAATACTTCCCGAAATGAATCTGTATTACCTTCCCAAGGGATAATAGCTTTTAAATAAGAAGGAGGATTTTTAGTAGCGGCTACCCATTGTGAAATTGCTAAATATGAGACCCCATTGAGTCCTACATTGCCATTACTCCAGGGTTGTGTTCCTGCCCAAGTGATAGCTTCATGAAAATCTTGTATGTTTTGATCATCAAATAGAGTGGCAGTTCCTTCAGATTTTGAAAAACCTCGAGAATCTACCTGTACTACAACATATCCATTTGATATCCAAAAGGCAGGATCAGGACCTTCCCACATGGTCCACGGACTGACTTCATAAGTTCCAAGATTAAAATCATCAAGGTATGCGGCATTTACTACAGGGGAATACTCGTCTGGTCCTTTGTCTTTGTCGTACGCGGTAAAAGATAATACAACAGGGTAACGCCCCTCTTTTTTGGGACGAAATACATTTGCAGATAAGGATATACCATCTTCCATAGGAATAAAAACTCCTTTTTCCACAACGATTGTCTTTTTTAATGAATCAATATTTAATACTGAGATAGGATATGTATCTGACTCTGAAGGTTCTATATTTTCAAATGAGATTTGTTCGCATGGATTGCCATTTGCTTGTGGATGTAATTGCGCGCATGAGTCTATTATAGTTATCAAGACCATTATCAAGAATAGGATACTTAGCTTTTTCATTTTCATCTTATTTTATAAAGACAAAATTAATGCCGATAGATTAGAAAAATTTCAACATTTGTTGAAAAATCAGACTTTTTTATTGCCAATTTTAAATCATTAGTAAGAAGCAATTAATATCGTTTTTTAAGATCACTTATGAGAAATAAAAGACGTTATGTTTCTAGCCCTGCCAATACATAAGAAATGTCCACTGAAAAAAAGTGAGGCTAGATTTTATTGCGGTAACCTATGTGTAGTGGTTAAAGATATCGCCAAAATAATAGAATATCATAAGAATTTAATATCTAATCTAGTAGACTCTATGATACTCCCAATGCTTAGGACAGGATAAAGATATTTTTAATTTCTAAGAAGCCATTTGTTTTTGATAAAATATTTGATTTGGAGGTACTTTTCCGATTTCAGTATGTCTTCTTTTGGTGTTGT
>NZ_BAABCW010000026.1:0-53231 GCF_039539305.1 Aquimarina addita
GATCTTTGATAGCTTCCAAAGCAACCTTTGCTTTGAATGCAGAACTAAATTTTCTTCTCGATTTTTTCATATGTACAGTTTTAAATTTACAATTTAAATAGCTGTCTTAAAAATGGGGAGTATTATAGAATTGATGTCATTAAAATTCCCAGAAGTAAGAGTAGATGATTCATTTTTATAATATAATTTTAGTGTTTAAGTTTTTCAGTTACTTAAACTAAGTATTATCGCATATGCGTTATTAACAAACGTTTTTTAATATTCATATTCTAATTTACCTTTAATTTCTAATAATTCTTTTTCCTTATCAGGAAACATTAGCAAGAGTTTATCTACAAGTTTTTTAGCTTCACGGCAATTTTTAAATTCGCTTTCACATTGATAACTATATGATCTAACAAGTCTGTAATTAATTTCATAGTTTTTTTGGAAAATTTTTTTTGCTTTTTCATAATAAAAGATAGAATTATACCATTTTCCTTTTTCAAACCACTCATCTCCTTTATTTACAAGTATTAAAAACTCTTTTTCTTTTTTTTTGAATACTAAAGTTTTCTGATTCTTTATCTCATAATTATTTTGCTGGATTATATTAACAGTAAAATAGATCATAATACTTGTTATAATTATTGCAATAACAATAACTATTTTATTTTCTTTTCGCCTTTCCTTTATTATTTTTTTTCTTATTCGTTGTAGTTCTTCCTTTGAGGCTTTTTTTAAATTTAATTTTCCTTCAGTAGCATTTAAGTATTCTTTTTTAATGTTAAGGAAAGTCCGTTCCTTTTTAAATAGTCTTTTAGACCTTAGCAACTTTTTATTATTACTTAAGCTCGTTATCATCGCTTGAATACTTCCTCCTCCTCCTAACATTTTTTGATATTTATTGATAAGTAGATATAACCAATAGGATATATTTCTATTTATAGGTATATATAAAAATATATTTGTTACAAAGATTCTATAAAAAACAATTAGAATAGTAGCCTACCATGTTTTCGTTGCCTCTATTATAAATAGTCAGTAAATTAAAAATTCATGAATGCTATTAAGCCTTTAATAAGTAGTTTAATATATACTAAATAAATAATTTAGTTGCCTGATTATCAAGATAATTGTCATTTATATTTTAATGATTTATAAACTCGTTTATATTATTTTTGACAGGGTTAGTTGTATATATGTTTTCAGTACATCAGAAAGATTGAAAACAACAACAAAATGGTTTGGAAAAAATCATTGAAATCCGATCCATAAGAACACCAAACTAATATATGTCCAAAAGATGGAAAAAATAATATGAACTATGGTTTCAAACGCTTTACCTTTCCAAAGCTCAGAAGAATATCCGAAAAATTGAAAAATCAGTCGTACTACCCAGAATATACCAAGTCCTGCTGCCACTTTTTTACCTAGCGAAGTAGTTATTAGCTCCCGAGCTTCTGTAAAACATAACCATCCCATTAAAAAAACAATAAGTGCAATAAAAAAAGTGTGTATATACATCACTTGTCTATTTATTAAACTCAGGGAACTTAACTCTTTTTTCCAATCAAAATACTTAGGAAATATAATGTGAATACATCCCAGTATCATAAGTGATATGCCAATTATTTTAAGATGTAGTTCCATTTTTTTCTAATATAAAGGTGGAAATAAAAGGAGTGATTTTGATTTCGTTACTCACTCTAAAATTGGCTGAGGAGAATGTGCGCATCCATGTGGATTTAGAATGAAAATGCAAAAAACCAATCGTATATGCCATAAAATTGGTGATATCCCGTAAATGTTCCATCATCACAAGCTGTCCATCGGGCTTTAGGATTCGGTTTAATTCTTTAAAAAATAAGATGCGCTCTTCTTCATTTCTAATTTCATGAGCAGATAAAATTGCGAATACTTTATCTATAGAGTTATCTGCTAATGGTAATGTTGTGGTCTTAATTGATTTTGTGCCAGCATAAGGAGGATAGGCTTTTCTTGCTCTTTTAATAGATACTTCTGTATGCTTAAGGGGATCATAAAAATCTAAAACGGTACAATCAGCTTGTTTAAATTTATGTTTTAAAAATGCACTGGATTCATCCAAACCTGCATTGATATTAACAATTTTCTGAGGATTTTGTGTGTCCATATTTTCTATCCAATCAAAGCGATATAAATCAGATACATCATAAACATACCAGGAAACTACTAATGAAATGAACAAGGTGACCAATATCGCAGTACAAACTACGTAGAGTGTAGAACTGATTAACACGTTACTATTTGTAGCAATTAAGATAAGAACGCTTACTATACCTATGGCAATGATATAGAAGTGCCAGTTAAACCGGATAATGTTCAATACTCCTTGAAAAGGCTTTCTTACTGGTTCCATATCTCCTTTTTGCCTTTTTTCCAATAGTAAGGAATGTTAGTAATTACAAATGCATTGGCCAGAATAACGTTTGTAAGTTGTAATGTGTTTAGAAATGAAATATGAGATGCATTAATTTGTATTGGTGTTGGTTTCCAATTTTGCCTGACTCCTTCAATAATTAATACTTCTTTGGTTTTTTGATTATAAGTGAATGTAAAAGGCAAAGGACCTGCAAACCTTCTTGCTTCTTTCCAATCTTTAAAAGGAGAGTCAGCGGGTAATGAAACCGTAGTAGAATCAAGATCAATTTCGATATTAAAATCGGAAGATAAAGATTTAATACTCCTGATGGATTCTCTTTGTTGCTGCACAATGTCAGTGGTGGTATAGTTATAATGAGTAAAGAGATTTCCTATAAACTCCATTTTCTTTTTATCAGTTTCTGATTTTAAAATATACAGTCCCCTTAATCGTTTACCGGCACTATTAGTATATCTGACAAAAATGCGATATCCAATAAGAAAAAAATTATTTCCCATCCACTTAGGAAAACCCTTAGGACGTAATTCTTTAGTTTGTACCATCGCCATTGCTATAAAAGCCCAAGTGTCATTAAAAGTATCCAATTCCAGACACGGAGGTATGAGATGTTCTATCTCTTCCTTAGGAACGGCAAAGGTGAGCACAGTAGAGCTTTCAAAAAATGCTTCGACAGCAAAAGGATGGTCTTTTAAAAAATCTAGCATACCTGATTTTTGGAAATTGTATTTTTATTATTTAAAACAAACTCATTAAAATAAACGAAAATAATAAAGAGCAATGCAAAACTTGAATTAGCCTTTCCCCACAATAATAAATCAGGAACTAAAACAAATTCTAATATATTCATAGTTGCTACAATCAATATTTGTAGTATCGCATTTACTTTAGGCTTGATACCACTAATAATCCATATTGCCATTATAATTTCTGATATTCCTATTAAAAATGTCAATTCTCTGGCATACGTTTCTCCAAGAATTTCCCCAACAATCTCCTGGTGTCTGGGAACCATATTCAGGACTTTACAGAAGAGTCCATTAAGTATCCAGACCAGTGCTATCAGATACCTGAAAATTTTTTGCATTTTTTGTTGTGTCATAATGAAAAGCGTTCAATCATTAATTGTTATCAAGTTACAGCTGGTTACGATTGGTCTGTAATATCCGGAATATTCCGTGAGTTTCTAAAAGTACGACAGGTTAAATGTAATTAATATTTAGTAACTTTAAGTCATTACACAAACTCTAAACCAACTTACCATGTTCTTCACATTTTTAAAACCCAGCGTTACTAATTTTATTTATTTTTTTATAATATCTCTTATTACAGGTACCATACAACAAGGATTTTCTCAAGATAATTATACCATTGGTGTAGGTATTTATGATATTACCGGGCAAATCGCAGAAACTAATTATTTTGGCTATGCAGACCCATTACACAGAAATAACGGAATACGGGATCGGCAATATGCACGGGCGTTTATTATTCAGGAACCCGATGGACAACCTGTTGTTTTTGTAAATATAGATAAAGGTGCGACTTTTCAGTCTGTGAATCTTGCCGTTATGGAAAAACTCAAGGTACAATATGGTGATTTGTATCAAGATGAAAATGTATTGATCAGTGCAACTCATACCCATGTAGCTGCCGGAGGATTTTCTCATTTTACACTCTACGAGTTAGCAACTGGAGGATACTGGAAAACTAATTTTGATAATCTGGTGGATGGCATTTATGGAGCAATTGTACGCGCCCATAATACGATGGCATCGGGAAGTATCTTTTATAATAAAGGATCGCTTACTAATGCCAGTATTAATCGATCTCTTATAGCCTATGCTAATAATGCAGACGCATCGGATTTTTCTAGTATAGATGATGAAATGACTGTTTTAAAATTTGTTCAGAACGGAACAGAAGTAGGAATGATTTCGTGGTTTGGAGTACATGCAACCAATTTATCAAACACGTATACACATAATAGTGGTGATAATAAAGGATATGCATCTTTAAAATTTGAACGTCTTAAAAATTCTACATATGAATCATCAGGATCTTTTGTAGCAGCCTTTGCGAATACGAATGCCGGTGATATGTCTCCTAATTTGAATCTTCCTCCTGATAATGAACCGAATCAAAATGCTACCGGACCAGGAGTAAATGAAGAAGAGAGTACAGATATTATTGGGTTTCGTCAATATGAAAAAGCCTTAGAACTTTATAATACAGCTACAACACAATTAACAGGATCTGTAAAGATAGTATCACGATATAGCGATTTTTCTGATATTACGGTAGCCTCAAAATTTACTGATGGAGAGGAACAAAATACCTGTATTGCGGCTTTAGGAGTTTCGTTTACAGCAGGAGCAGAAGACGGTAGAAGCGGACTGGGGATTAAAGAAGGGATTACTAAGAATCCAAATATTGGTACGACTATAGATAGATGTCATGGTGAAAAACCAATTGCTCCTTTATTTTTACTAGGTAGCAACGAGGAGGATCCTGCTACGCCAAAAATTCTACCTACCAGTATTTTAAAAATTGGACAATTAGGAATTCTGGCAGCACCGGCAGAATTTACCATTATGTCAGGGCGTAGAGCCAGAGCAACGGTGGCGGCAGTACCAGGAACAGGTATCACAGAGACGGTATTTGCAGGATATGTCGATGCCTATGCTGGTTATGTTACGACAAGAGAAGAATATGCATCACAACAATATGAAGGGGCAAGCACACACTTTGGCCCATGGACATTAGGAGCATATCAACAGGAATTTGAACGGTTGGCTCAGCAATTAGCAGATCCCTCTGTAGACCCTTGGCCTGTTCCGGAACCAGCTATTCCTTTTAAAAACCCTCCTGCGATTAATGTTACTACTCCAATTTTGTATGATAGTGCACCGTTTTTTAGGAATTTTGGTGATATTGATGAAGATGTAGATGCCTTGTATGCTAAAGGAGCAACCGCTGAGGTTGTTTTTTGGGGTGCGCACCCCAATAATGATCTAAAAGTTAATAAAACATATTTGGTTATCGAATTGCAGGATGGCGCTGATTGGGTACCCGTATATACCGATAGAGATCCAATCACTAAATTAACATGGAATCGTAGTGGAGTTTCTAATTCTAAAATAACGATAGGGTGGAAGATTCCTTTAGATATGACTACAGGATATTACCGTATCAGACATTTTGGAACCTGGAAACAAATATTTAGTGGTCGTTTTATTGAGTATACCGCAACGAGTAGTACTTTCTTTGTAGGTAATGAGGATGAATTGGATCAAGAGGCAATAAAAATGAAGGCCATTACAGAAAAGTCACAGCATATAAGTTCTGATCTATCTGTATATCCTAACCCGACAAAAGGGGAGGTACTATTGCAGCTACCAGATAATTTCATAGGATCTTATACGCTAGTGGATATGTCAGGAAAAACGATAAAAGCAGGACAAATCAATGAACAAAACTTTATACCCATGCAGACAGGAGAATCAAATGGAATCTATTTTCTCAATATTCAACAAATTGATGGAAAGAAGTATATTTTTAAGTTAATAAAGGAATAAATGCCAGAATCCATTAATAGAGAATGTTTACATTGTTCATACCTGTAGCTTCTTTTATTGTATCGTAATGCGAAATCAACAAAGCTTCTACTCAAGTTATGGTGAATAGTTTTAAGTTTATCAAAAACCTGCTGGATTTGGGGAAATATAATAGATATATTACTACTTTGCAGGATATATAATTGTTGTGGTTAATGTAAAAAAATGCTGAATACATAAGAAAAAGAGCTAAACTTATGACTAAAAAAAATCTTCTATTTGTAAGAATAACTCAAGATGTCTTAACCAATAGCGCTCAAGGATTATTCAGTTTTGTTCAACACTTTAATATAAATATTGTTGCTGAAGACATAAAAAATGTTGGAGAATTGGAAGCGCTTTTAAGAGGTAATCGTTATGACTATATATATTTAGCTGGACATGGAGACGAAACTTGTTTTACCGATAATCAGGACTTTAATCTTACCTGGAGTGAAATCGGAAATCTGATTTGCGAAACAAACTGTTTAAATCCTGAAAGCATAATAATGTTATATTGCTGTAAAGGTGGAATGGGTTCGGTTGTTTATCAACTTATGGGAATGTGCGAAAATATAAAATACGTTTGTGGAGCTAAACAATCTGTTAGTAGCCTTGACTTGACAACCGCATTTACAATGTTTCTATATCATTACGAACACAGACATATAAATCCAGTTATTTCGGCACAAAAAGCTTCATTAGCTACTGACATAAGATTGGAATGCTATGATAGAGGAGATGTAGAAATGAACCCCTTATTTCATCAACACTATTTTTGTGAAGAATGTGGAAAAGGTATTACAGAAGAAGAATAAATCACTAACCACAACAATGCTAAGAAAACATATGGAGTTTGTGCTAAACTGAAATGTCTGTGAGTAATAGCAATGTCCGCTAAATATAAAATTTGGTGTTTGTAGAAGAAAAGATAAAAGCAACATATTTATATTTGGCTTAGTGTCAATCCGTAACGAATTGATTATCAAATACTCTATATTTCTTGCGCTTAACATTGTACGTAATATAGAAAACAAAATATTAAAAAAATGAGGGTAATTTATTTATCAATTGTAATGAGCTTTTTAATAAATTGCACATCTACAAATTCAATTAAGGAAGTTCAAAAAATAAAAGAAATTCAAACAAGAAACCTATCATATAGCGATAAAATTGAAAATTTTGACCTTTTAAATCTTAGTAAAAAAAAGTTTGCTCCTAATACGAATAGTTCTTATGTGTTTTTAAATAAAAATAATGATACAATAGAAAAAGGAGGTTCAACAATTAATGGAGATTTTTTTTATAAAGAATTATGGATTTATAATGATAAAAATCAAAAAATAAAAGAGTTAAATTTAGATAAAAACAATGAAACGGCATCAGAAGAACTTTACTTTTATAATGATTCAGGTCAAATAATCAAAAGTACGTTTAGGGATACAAAAAAAGATATACTTATCAATAAAACTATTTATGAATACGATAAATCAGGAAATAACATAAAAAAAATTGGGAGTAGAGAAGATGGACGTTTAAGTTTTAGGTTTGAAAAAAAATATGATGAAAAAGGAAATTTGATTGACTTTAAAAGGTTTCATTGGACTAATACTCTTAGTGACTGGTATCAATATACATATGAAAATAAAAAAGTTGTAGAGAAAAAAGAACTAGATTCTTTGGGAAATGAAATTCAACGATGGAACTATAAATATGAATTTGATAATTCAGATAAAACAATGATGATCAAAGAGTTATATAATGATAAATTGAGCCAAATAACAAGCTATAAAGATTCATTAATTATTAAAAAAGAGATAGTAGATTATAATAAAACTTTCTACAAATATAGTTTTGATAAAAATCATAATTGGGTTAAAAAGATTACTTTCTCAAATAAAAATAAAACTACTTATTTGACTGAAAGAACTATTACTTATTTTAAATAAATTACTATACACAACATTACGTAAAAATATATTAAAACACATTTTACATTAAACATTAGCACACATTGCGGAAAAATAAATGATGAGAATAATATATTGCGATAGTGTTTTTGATAATAAAGTAATTGAACCTGATTATGAAGAAGAAAAGAAATCTGCTGTTAATGCTGGATTTGACTTTTCATTAATAAGTTTTGAAGAATTGACTGACGGGAACATCGCAAAAGCTTTACAGTTTGTTAAACAACCGGAAAATAAACAACTTGGAATTTATAGAGGTTGGATGCTTACTCCAAACCAATACCAAAATCTTTATAAGGGGCTTCTAAAGAAGAATATTGAGTTAATAAATTCTCCAACTGAATATAAACATTGCCATTATCTCCCAGATTCATACAAAAAAATAGAGTTTAAAACGCCAAAATCAAATTGGACAACGGAATTGACTAATGATGCAATACTTGAATTGACAAGTCATTTTGGAGAAAAACCTATAATAGTAAAAGACTTTGTGAAATCTGAAAAGCATAACTGGGATGAAGCCTGTTTTATTCCAAATGCATCTGATTCTGCTATAATAAAGTCTGTAGTAGATAAGTTTATAGAATTGAGAGGAGATTCACTAAACGAAGGATTAGTATTTCGTGAGTTCGAAGAACTCGAGTTTTTAACGGAACACTCAAAAAGCGGAATGCCTTTAACTAAGGAATTTAGAATCTTTTTTGCGAATAAGAAAATAGTAAAAGTGTTTGATTATTGGGATGAAGGAGAATACGGAAATACAAAACCTGAACTTGATGATTTTATCAAAATAGCTCAAAATATTGATAGCAAATTCTTTACAATGGACGTTGCTAAGAAGAAAAACGGAGAATGGATAATTATGGAACTTGGAGATGGACAAGTTGCTGGATTATCTGATAACGCAGACAGCAAAGAATTTTACAATATCCTAAAAGAAAACGTACTACAAAAGCTTGTATAGTGCCTATGCTTCATTTGGGAAACAAACGAACCATACAAGAGACTTGAACATAATAGAGAACAACTTAAACGAAAATCATATGGATAGATTGCTTTTAACTCTGATAAGTATAATAATAACCTTACAACTCTTCGGTCAAACGGAATTTAAGACATACAAAAATGGACTTATTTATAGTGACGAAACTATGAATAAACTTGGAAATATTGTGGATTCATTAAACTTTAAGTACAAGACTTGCGATTTAAATACAGTATTCAATTCAAAACCTCAAACAATCGGACATATTATTAGATTAGATACCAATAATATAAAACAAGCAAAAAAGGACTTGGATAATAATATTTCTTTCGAATCATTTATTGAAAAATATCCGAATTCTGAAATTGAGAAAAATGTATTAATAATAAAGTATAAATACCAAAATTATAAACATGAAGAGGTTGTTAGATTCAGCGAAGTAGACTTTAATAGTAGCTATGGGTTTAAAATACAACAAACCAATCAAAAAGGACTGTATAATAAACAAGTTGAAAATACCTGGCTGTACGATTATAACGAAAAGTCTGAATATTCTAAAGAATCAATACGTGCGTTCTATTTTTCTCAGGAATTCAAGACTACACCACTTGATCTAAAGTATTGCAGACAAATAGGATATTCTGATTGTCTAATTGATACTCTGACTACTAAATTCAAGAATGATTCAAAATCAGGATGGGTTGAACTTCCTAAAAATTGGCAAAATATTTCTTCAAAAAAACAAAAAAAACTTCTTGATATGATGCGATCCACAAAAGTTGTTGGAGGTTGCAGTATGGATAGTAGACCAAGAGAACATGCAATTCACATAGCTTTACTTTCAGCAGAAACAACTAATTGGGAAGTTTTTTTAAAATCTCATTTGGACATAATGAATGATAGATTCGATAGGATGTCAGATGGAAGTTATGCTTGGGCAGAACGTAAAACTTATATCAAAGAGCTGGAAGAGTTAGATATTAATGTAGTTGACTTACTTATTGGGATTTCCTTTCGAATTGAAAATCCATCGACAAACCATTACTATGGACGTATTGGGAGCCTAGGTAGAGCAATTTCTGAATCAAAAAACAAAGAACAGTTTAAAAAACAAATGTTATCTATGATTGAAGATTCCGAATTGGATGATTACAACAGAGTACTTACCTATTTTTTATACATCAGTTATAATAAATCATTAGAAAATGAAGTGGAGCAAAAAGAAAATTTAATTCAATTAAAGCAATCTATCAATAAAATGCCTGTTTATTTAAGTGACAAAATCAAGATTAATCAAAAATAACGACACCCAACACGTTAAATGAAAACATAGCTTCCTTCTGGACGCTATGCTTCATATACTAATTGTTATAAGTCGTAAGGTAAAATAATTGAAATTAATTATGGAGTTTCTGAAAAAATTATTTGGAAAAAAAGAAAAACTAGTCGAAAAAGATTTTGCGGAAGAAGAACGTAACATGGATTATGAATTAAAGTCTAAAGGACTAGAAGATGTTCTAGGAAAGATGCATAATATGGTAGGGCACGCAATAATACCATTTGCAATTGGAGGAACTGTCGATATGTACTATTTTCCTAATCATATAAAAGGAACTGGATTTGCAACAATGGAATTATTAGACCCTGATGGTAATGGTCCGCTTCAAAATAAATTAGGAACATATGAATTGGTTGCTTTTACAAAATTCGATTATAACCCGATTGAAGAAACTCAAACGCCATTTAATCTAATTGAAAGAAAAGCTTGTGGATTTTTAACTTCTATTGGAATGTATTCTTCGCAAGCCATACTTAACCCGAAGGAGACTATAGAAGTTCCTAATGGAGAAAACGAAGAAAATACTTGTTTAATTTTTGACCTGTATGAACCGGATGGAAAGAAATTTAGAATAGGAGGTAGAGAACACCATTTATTACTCTGTCTACAAGTATTTAGAAGTGAAATGGATTATGCTAGACAAAATGGAAGTGACGAGTTGTTTAAAATACTAAAAGAAAAAGGAATTTATCCTTATAGCGATTTGGATAGAGATTCTGTAATTTGAAAAACCAACATACAACGATTTGCATATACACCCTCTGGAATGCAAACGCAGCATACAAGAGACATTGGCATTAATTAAGAAAACTGAAATGAAAATTATAGAAGCTCATAGAAAAGAATACATTATTTCAACTGACAAGGATAAATTAGATATTTTGAGCATTCACAAATTCCTTGCAAATGAGACTGATTGGGCTAACGGAATTCCATTCAATACTTTAAAAACATCAATTGAAAACTCTTTGAATTTTGGTCTTTATTACAAAAACAAGCAAATTGGCTTTGCTAGAATAATTTCAGACTATTCGACTATTGCATATTTAGGAGATGTTTATGTTCTAAAGGAATATAGAGGAAAGGGATTAAGTAAATGGTTGATAAATGAAATAATGGAGCACCCTAATCTTCAGGGTTTAAGACGCTGGATTTTATTAACTGATACCGCTGAATGGCTTTATCAAAAGTTTGGGTTTACAGAAATACCTAATCCTGAATTATATATGGAGAAACATAATCCGAATGTATATAACAGAATAGATCAAACTACTGTCGACAATAGTGATAATTAATAAGGTCTTTAGTGTTTTGTCCAAAGTTTAGTGTAATCTCATAAAGTCCGTCAAATCTTTTGATTTGGCTTTTAAAATGTAAAATTAAAACAAAATAAAAAGTTTTGGCTAAGTGCAAGTTCGAAAGTTAGCGTTTCCTTACTTCCTTACTAATCATAGCCGAAGCGGTCGTGCGATACTCAAAAAATTATAGGAATACTATGGACTACCAAACATTTGAACCTCATTCTGACTTAAAATCATTAGTTAGTTGTTATTGGACATTGGAAGTACCTATGCAGTCTGATCCGCAAAAACAACGAATAGTACCTGATGGTTGTATTGAGATGGCGTTTATTCTAGGAGATGACATAAAGCGGTACACTTCGGAAAATGATTACATACTTCAACCTCGTGCTATGGTACTCGGACAAACGATTGATCCTTTTTACATTGAGCCAACAGGATTTGTTAAATCATTTGCTGTGCGATTTTATCCTTATGGGTTTGCTAATTTTGTTACCGAACCAATTAGCAATTTAGCAAATAAAGAAACCCCAATAAACCAACTTTTTGAAATGGAAAATGCAGAAGATCTGGAGCAAAAAATAATCAAAGCGGAAAGTACGGAACAACGAATAAGCATTATCGAAAAATTTCTTTTGGATGAGCTTAATAACGAAAGAACAATTAATAGGATTGTAAAAAATACTGTGCATACCCTTTTATCAACAAATGGAAGTGCTTCAATACAATCAATCCTCAAAGGCGACTTATCAAAACGAAGACAACTCGAAAGAAATTTCAAAAAGCAAATTGGTGTAAGCCCTAAACAATTGGGAAAAGTGATTCGACTACAAACCGCTTTAAAAATGTTACTTACCCCAAAGTCTGATAACTTAACAGATATTGCATATAAAAGTAAATACTTTGACCAAGCACATTTTATAAAAGACTTTAGAGAATTTACGGGAACAAATCCCAAAGAGTTTCTTGCTCACGAAAGTTTGGCTCTTTCTGCTCTTTTTTATAAATAATGCATTCATAGTGTCGCATTTATACAATTCTAAGCGATTTTTTACTTTTAATTTTGTTTCTTAATCAAAGCGGAAAATGAAAAATATAATACTTATTACAATTACTATCTGGACCTTTAGTTTTGTATCCTGCAAAAACAAAAGGACTACAGCTTCTGAGTCAAGTCCAATAAAAGAAACGACCATCAAAAATGATAAGAATATGAATAGTTTTATATCAATATTTGAGATTCCAGCCACAGACATTTCACGAGCGATTAAGTTTTACAAAGAAATTTTAGGAGTAGAAATAGAGAAATTGGATTTCCCGGAAATGGAAATGGGCTTATTTCCATACCAAAACCAGATAGTTACAGGAGTTATTATAAAAGGAGAAGGTTACGAACCTTCTGCCAGTGGTGTTACTATTTACCTTAATGGTGGAGATAATCTACAAACAATTCTTGATAAAGTGGAAGGAAATGGCGGAAAAATTATTATTCATAAAACACTTCACGCTGACGAGAGTGGATTTTTTGCCATTTTCCACGATTCTGAAGGAAATAAAATCGGACTTCATTCACCGAATTAAAAAAGAGCGATCACACAAAAATAGTTATAATTAATACTGGTCTTTAGTGTTTAATCCAAAGTTTAGTGTAATTTTATAAAGTTCGCTTAATCTTTTGATTTGGCTTTAAAAAAACATAAATATTTTTTTGGCTAAGTGTTTAATCTAAAATTAATCGTTTGTTGATTCCCGCACCATAGCAGAGGTTCTTATAGACAATAAAACATATTGAATACAAAATCCTTATATACCCTTTCTTTCGATTTTGGATAGCAATGATTTGCTATAAGCACTCATTACCAAAGGAAGCTTGGGTTTCAAATCCCAAAAATGGAGACGGTGGGTATGTCTTGGGATGTTTTATTAGGAGAATGAAAGTATATCAAATCCGTCATATAATTTGACTCGTGCTTTTGTCTATATAATCCATTAGTAGGACTTGCTTAATCATTAAAGACAAAGATAAAATAGAAGGTTACGGACCTAAATACTTTAATAAACTAATATTTAAACTTGCAAAAATTCACTTACTCAACTGGATTGGCTTTAATGAAGAAAGGTGTTTATATAATCCTCAATTAGCAAATAGAGTTCTAAGGATTCGGAAAGTAGTGGAATGGCAGACAAACAAGATGTTTGATAATAAAATTATCTGGAAGAAATAAAAAGAAAATGATATGAAGTTCGATTCATTTCCAAAAATTGAAAGAACCAAAGTTTTGCAAGGAAGATTTGTGCCAGGAGTAATCAATAATGGAGGAAGTTACTTCTTTATTAATCTTCAAGTATTTGAAGATGGACTTATTGATTGTTGGGAAATGGTAGATTTAGAATTATTTAAAGGAAAATTAAATTCTGGTTGGGTTTCACCAACAATTCCGAACGGGAAAAAACTTTCAATACATCATTTAGGAAATTGGACAATAAAAAGCGGAGAATGGTTTTTTGATAAAGAATCGTATTTTATCCATATAAAAGAAGTTATTAAAGAATTAAACCCAGAATTAAAAAATCTTTATAACTGCTTTGGCACTACGACAAAAAAAGTTGGCAAAACGAATGTTTCTTTATTAGGAATGGCAGATGGGAAACCGATTAGAGTAGAAAACCCAGAGAATTATTTCTCAAAAAAACATCAAGGAGATAACTTTCAGAGCTTCCTGAAAATTGATGACCTAAATTACCATTTAGTAAATATAAATATCTTTGCTGACTCTCAAATTCAAATTTTTGGGATTGAAGACCCTAAACTAGTTACGGTTAATGAATTCAATTTACTTGTTAAAGACGGCGAAATATTAACAGAACTTCCCGAAGATTCTATCGTTCACATATATGGTTTTGGAAAATGTACAGTAGGGACTTGTCAATATTCTGAAAATATAGAAGAGAAACTGAGTGAAATTAAGGATATCATATCTCAACTAAATGGAGACAAAACTACTTCTGAAATTTGTCTGGAAGTTTATAACAAATATATTAATAATCCAACTGTAAAATTAAAAAACGAATTGCGGATTGCTTATGAAAACATTCCCGAACATCTAAGAACTTATGTTTTAAAAGATATGGATGTAAAAGATATTCCAATCCGAATGATTATTTACGGAGAGAAAGAAATTGAAAGATGGTCTCACTATCTAATTTCGAAAGAAGAAGGATATGAACTACCCCATCTGAATGTTCCTAAACCGAAAGATGAATAAAGTAGATAATAATTTTTGTAGTTCATTTGCTATGCGAAGGTAGCAAACACAGCATAAAATATACATTGTAGCGCAATGGAAGAAACAGTGATCGATTATAAAAACATACTAAACAATATTAAACGTTACGTCTCTTTAAATGAAGAGGACGAACAACAATTTATTTCAATAGTAAGAACAACAAAAATCAAACGCAAGCAATTTATTGTGCAACCAAATTTTATTTGTTCGCATCAAACTTATGTGTTAAAAGGAGCGTTTAAAAGTTATTTTATGAATGATGAAGGAACAGAACACACCATTCAGTTTGCAATAGAGGATTGGTTTATAAGCGACTTTAATAGTTACGTAAATCAAAGCCCTGCATCTTTATTTGTTGAAGCTCTAGAGGATTCAACTGTTCAGCAAATTGCGTATGAAGATGTTGAGAATCTCTGTGATAAAAATCCAAAATTTGAACGTTTTTTTCGATTAGTTGCTCAAAAATCATTTGCCTTTTCTCAACGAAGAGTATTATCTAATCTAGGTAAGTCTGCTGAAGAACGATATTTGGAATTTTTTAATCTATATCCTTCTATCGTACAAAGAGTACCTCAGTATGCATTGGCTTCCTATCTAGGAATGTCTCCGGAGTTTTTAAGTAAAATAAAAAAACGTTTGACTACAAAATCTTGAACTAGTTCAAGATAATTTCATAATCCAGTTCATTTTTAAAATTGGCATATCGCCACAACTTTGTAAAGTCAATTTTGACTTCAATTAAAAACAGAGTAAAATGAACACAGAAAAAAATTCCTATCAAGAAAATTTAAAGGACTTACGAAGTAATCTAAATACAATGCTTCCAAAAGAGGCACTTCATGTTTTCGATACTGACGCAGAAAATCTGCAATTAAATCACAAATCAATTTTAAAGCTAAAAGTGGGTGAGAAAGCACCAGATTTTTCACTTTCAAATGCAACTAATAAAACCATTACGCTTTCAGACTTACTTGAAGAGAAGAAAGTTGTGCTTACCTTTTATAGGGGTTCTTGGTGTCCATATTGTAATCTTCAATTAGCTCACTATCAAAAGTCATTACTACATATTAAGGCTTTAGGAGCTCGATTGGTTGCTATTTCACCACAAACACCTGATGAATCTTTAAATGTAAAAGAAAAAAACGAACTCAATTTTGAGGTTTTGAGCGATAACGGAAATATTGTAGCTAGAAAATATACGTCTGTTTTTAAAAATGCAGATACATCCATAAACACAATGACAGAACTGGGGTTTGATTTTGATAGACATTACTCTGATGATTCCAGAGAATTACCAATTCCAGCAGTATTTATAATCGAAAAAGATGCTACAATTTCTTTTGCAAAATCTTTGGGTGGAGACTACAGAAACCGTGTAGAAGTTTCAGAAATCATTAACGTTTTAAAAAAATAATATAATGAAAAATAAAATATGGTTAGTCACTGGGATATCTAGTGGATTGGGTAAAGCACTTGCTAAATCAGTAATAGAAAAAGGAGATTTTGTAATCGGAACATTTCGCCACGAATCACAAGTAGTAGAATTCAATAAAAAGAACCTCAAAAACGCAAAAGCAATCTTATTAGATATTACTGATGAAAAGAACATCGATAATAGCATCGATAAAATTATTTCGGAATATGGAAAAATTGACGTTTTAGTAAATAACGCAGGAGTGGGGTTTGTAGGTGCGATTGAAGAAACTTCTATGCAAGAAGTGAGAAGCGTTTTTGAACCAAACCTTTTTGGAACGATAAAATTAACTCAAAGTATTTTACCTTTTATGCGTAAAGAAAAAAAAGGACATATTGTTCAAATTTCATCTCACGGAGGAATTAAGGGGTTTGCTGGATTTGGAATTTATAATGCGAGCAAGTTTGCAGTTGAGGGATTTAGCGAAGCATTGGCACAAGAAATTGCACCACTCGGAATTAAGGTTTCGATAGTTGAGCCGGGACCATTTCGAACAAAATTTGCAGGAAATGGACTTGGTCTTGCCAAAAATAAAATTGATGACTATTCTCAAACCGCAGGCGCTTTTAGAACTAAATTAAAAAGCGTGGACGGAAAACAAGAAGGCGACCCTGTAAAAGCCGCAAAAGCAATTATTGGTTTGGTTAATTCAGAAAATCCTTCACTTCGTTTACCGCTTGGTAAAGTTGCACTTATGACAATTGGAATGAAATTGGACAGCGTAAAATCGGACTTAGAAACAAACAGGAAAGTGGCCGAAAATGCTGTGTACGAATAGAAAACATATGACAATATTTTTTGAAAAATAGCGGTTCAGGTGAAAACCTGAACTGTTTTGTGACTAATTAGTATATTGCTTCCCGAGAAGTTGGTATCTTTTTATATATTACGTTTCATACACAAGACCATTGACAAACATTAAAAACGATAAAATTATAAATAAATTAAAAACGTTTTTTATCCTAATAGTAATACGAAAGGGATTTACTCTTATAATTCGGGAAAATTAATGAATATAAAAGTACTCTATAATTTAAAAGGAAATTCAATAGATTATGGTACTTTAAAAAATGGTAACGGAACTGTTATTTTTTTAAATGATTTAGGTGAGATTGAAAAAACTCATTTTGTTACAGGTGGTGTTATAAAATCTATATAAAATTTTTGCTAAAAAAGGTGATCGTTGCACAAATTTCTAAAAAATAAACCATTTTAAAAATTGACGATCTAATCCCAGATTTTTGAGCGAGACATCACATATCTATAGAATATACATATCTATAGAATATAATTGTGTTCTAAATGGCTTTTTACAAACCTTAGTAAGGCTTTAAATAGCAAAAACCTTTGTTATAGCACCTGCTTCGCTTTTCACCTTCTTTAAATGACAGTAAAGCGACTTTACAGAATAGGATAACTTAACCTAAATTTATTAAAAAGCTTTTCTTCGAATACTATAAAATCAAATAAACGAAGCGAAAATAATATTAAGGCAGTATTAATTTTTTGTTAACTTGTGCAACAGTCACAACATATAAAAACATTGGGCGGTTTAGACCGAATTTGTAATATGGCATTTAAAAAATGAGGTGTATTAAAAGGATATTCTTCAAAAAAATATTAGTTAAGTAGTTTGAAAAAAGTGGTTATAATAAAAAAATAGAATGAAAAAATTTTTAAAAATTATAACGATAGGCTGTTTAGGTATTTTTTCTATATTCTTTATTTTTTTATTTATTTTATTTTACCCTATTATTTTTCCTGATACACCTGAGGAAATTGAAAGGAAGAGAGTTGAGTTAAAAGAAGAATTGAAAGCGGAAATTGAAAATAAAACAATCGAGGATTATCTTACTACATTAAATATAAAACCCAGAAATCAAAAAAGTTCTGAATTTAATTCTTTAATTACAGAATTTAAAAATCAAAAACATCGTTTTAAATTTAAAAAATGTGAGTTTAGTTATAATGACAATATTTTCTTTTTAGAAGATTCATTAGAACATATAACCTCTGTTTTTGGTGAATCGGATAGAATTACAAAAACAGTAACCTACAAATACCCAAAGGGTAGAATTAAAATATATGAAAGGTCATATATAAAAACGATAACCAGTAGATTTGAAAATGTATATGAAAAAAAACGTAGTCTATCTGTATACGAGTATCCGGATAGCGAAAGTTATGGCAATAAAATAGTTGAAAAAGAAGGTGAGGATAATACTGCTACTTTAAAAAGTTTGGAACAACTCAGAAGAAATGAATTAATTAAATTAAAAGAAAGTTATGGGGATTCACTTGTAGAGATATCTGATAAAATTGAGTTAGATTACGAAACCTTAGAAATAAATACAATTTTTTATAAAGATAAAAACACAGACCATTATTTACTAAATTGGTTTAAAATTAATTTCGAATATTCAGACGAGCCATATGATATAATAATTTTTAGAGATATACCTTATAGGTTAACTATGGATATGTATGATTTCTTAAATTTATCTAACTTGACTCGTAATGATTTAGATTATCATCGACTGTATTTCTATGACAAAAGCTGTTCTCTATCTAGTAACAATATTATATATACGCATATAGAATCTGAACCTTATTTTGAAACTAGTGGAGGCGGTCATTTAACATGGAGAGGACCCTATAACCCAAATAAATCTCGGTCAATAGATTATATCACTTTTTCTGTAGAGACATTAAAAGATTTAAAAAATACTGAGATGGAAAATGCTGATTTGCTGGATTGATGCTATGTTATATAATTATCGTTTTTACACTATGAAGAAAAATATTTTGTATGTAATAATGCTTTTAGGTTTGGTAAATTTTGGCTGCTTAAATGAAAAATCTAATGATCAGGATATACATTATTATAAAGAAATATTAAAACTTAAAAATATTGATCTTAAAGAAGTTGAGGTGTTTTTTGTTATTGAAGAAGAAGACTCTACTCAGAATTCTATCAGAAATGGTATAGTTTTTTGTAATACTGATAGTACACATACATTTTCTTATTCGATTGATTTACAAAATAATTCATCTTTAAAATTAACTGAAAACTATTTTGATAAATCACATCCCAGTTATAATAACAGAAGTAGTCTATGGGAAATAGCAAAATTGAATTTTCAATATCTCTATGAAATTGAGAAAATTAACCCCAAAAGTAAAGGAAAATTGAATTATAATATTATTTCGTTCAAAAAAGGATTTACACAACCAAAAGAAATATACTTGAAGGATGTAAGTATTAATATTAATAGTCAAAAGAAATAATAACTACTGCTAACACTCGTGCAGTATCCTAATGTGATTATAGTGACTAATTGATGAATCAAGTGATTCTGGCATTTTTGATAAGGTACGATGTTTGCAATCTGAAAAAGTAAGCAAACAATATGCAAAAAACTTTGAACTTGAGGTAACGTAATGCGATTTTGAGTCGAATCAGGAGATTTTTGTGTTTTTGCAGGGATAAAATGCTCGTAAAATGTAAAATTTAGCATAAAATATGTATAGAAATCAAAAAGCAATGTAACATTTTACCTTATTATGACACATATATAAAAGCATACATATAATCAAAAAAAATGATTGAAAAACTTATTAAATATCAAAATGACTCTGAAAAAAGCTTTGAAAACAGTAAAAGTTTTTCAACAATTATAAACTATATTTTTGCACTTATTATTTTCTTTTTTTCAACGATAGTTTCGGCGTTTACGCTTCCATTACGATTCCTATATAAGAAGGTTGTTTTCAAAAAAAATATATCTAACATTGTACATCTTAACGATGAGAATATAAATTCAGTTTTAAAAAAAGAAAAATTAGTGTTAATTGATTTTTGGGCTGAATGGTGCGGCCCTTGTCTTATGATGAATTCAATTTTAGAAAAATTTGCGAATGAATCAAAAAATATACAAATAGCTAAAGTGAATGCTGATTTAAACAGAAAATTAGTAAAAACTTTTCAAATTAAAGGTTTACCTCAGTTCATTCTATTAAAAAATGGCAAAGAAATTAAAAGATATGCTGGTGCAATGACGATTTCTGATTTAACCAAGTTTTGCTATGAAAACAGATGAAAAACCATTCACTAAGAAAGTGCAAGACTGGATCAATATGATAGAGAACTGAAAATTACAAGATAGCCTGGAAAGTGTTAGTTAACTATTTAGTTATATTAGATTAGTATATTCTGAAAGGAGTTTTTCAAAGGTCATTAGCATATGCTAATTAGTTATATTAGTACGCAACTAACCATACATAAACACGTTGTAAACATATTAGGCTATCAATAAATCAAGGAAGAACAAGCCTACAATCAAAATGGAATAACATGTTACATAACATTACCATATTATTATATTTTAGCTTTTCGATAGGAATATTATCAGCACAAACAGAAATAGGAAATGCTGCGTTTTATGCTGACAAATTTGATGGGAGACGCACAGCAAGTGGAGCTATCTTTAAGCAAAATAAACTGACTGCAGCACATCGGACTTTAGCATTTGGTTCTAAAGTTAGAGTAACCAATTTAGATAATAATAAGACTGTTGATGTAATCATTAATGATAGAGGTCCATTTGTAAAAGACAGAATAATAGATGTATCAAAAAGTGCAGCTTACAAACTCGATTTCATAAAAGAGGGAGTGGCAAAAGTAAAAGTTGAAGTTTTAGATATTTCTAAAGGAGTAAAATTTAAAAATGATACACAAATAACAAATAAACAAGTACTAGTTAACCCAAATAAACAAAATCTAACGATAGCAGAAAATACAGCCAATAAAGCTTTTGATTTAGAGTATTATGAAGTGGCGACAAAAAGAGTATTGCCCGCAGGATTTGGTATACAAATAGCAAGCTATAAAGAGGTGATTAACTTAATTAAACGTTGCGAAGACATAAAAAACGAGACGAATAAGAATATATTGGTAAAAATAGGGGAGAATAAAGGTCAAAAGGTTTACAGAATTATTGTTGGCCCTTTCTCAACAAGAGAATATGCAAATATTGTTCATGAGAAATTAAAACACCAATATACGGGTAGTTTTGTAATTACTTTTTAGTTCAGTAGCAGAAACATTTAATCTACATCTTTATTTTAGAGCTTTTCTAGATAGTTGTTAAACAAGTATATCAAATTCGCAATTATAACGACGACGTAAAGAATCGGTGGGTTATCGTCTTTTTGGTATGGCGCAATACTTGCTGAAAATAAGAATTAGTAGCAAATACGAGGAAAAGGTCGATGGTAAGGCAACATGTTGTTTTGTAACTACACAGATATTAAATATTATACATAAGTTTAAAAGATGAGTATTTTAAAAAAACTATCTCTACTAATAATTATAAGTATGCTTTTTTTTGGTTGTAATAAAAGACAAAAAATTAATCTTATTGAAGAAGTACGAAAAGGAAATCACCTTGATATGGCACAAGAATTAACTGTTTCTGAATTTTTTCAAATATGGGTACGAAGAGGTATACCTTGGAAAGCTAATGTAGAAATAACTCAAGTATATACAGACGAAAACAATGTTTATTTTTATGAACGTCTGAATCTTAGGAATACTCAATACTTAGGAAATAGAAAATTTGAAAGAGGTATAGAAAAATTATTTAAAATAAATAAATCTGAATTAAATAAGAGCTTTGGATTTTACACTAATTTAGATCCCACAGGTATTCAAGGTATTAATTTAAAAAAAGAATTTGCAAAAAAGAATGATTTGCAAAAAGAGTATAACTAAACCCATTTATCTAATGCCGTGTTTAAATACAATTTGAAAAAATATGGAATTCAAATCATTCTTGAAAATAACAAAAAAAAGTATGAGTCTTTCTATAATGCAATTGATTCAAAAATTGAATAACCTATCCTGTAGTCTTATTTTAGGTCAAGAGAAAACAAACAAACTTGTGTATAAAAATTAAAGCTTGAAAGAATTTAGAAAATTTGTCGAACAATATGAAAAAATACCTAATTCCGACTGGGAATTAATTTCGGCATGTTTTAGAAAGAAAGAATTACCCAAAAACTATAACCTTTTGGAACAAGGTAAAATTTGCGAAAACCTATATTTTTTAGAGAGTGGACTTCTACGATATTTTATTCTGAAAGATGGTTCGGAAGTAACGAAGTTCTTTACTATAGCACCTTATTGTTTTACCTCACAAGCAAGTTTTAATTCAGGAAAACCTTCAAATGAGTATATTCAAACGATAGAAGAATCAATTATTTGGGAAACATCCTTTACTAAAAATGAAGAACTTTTGAAATTAAAATCCTGGAACAATTTTGCTCGTAAAATAACACAAGAAGTTCAGTTTTTCACAGAAGAAATTTTAGAAGAATTGCAAACAGAAACAGCAGAAAACCGTTATCTTAAGCTATTAAAAAATCAACCTCAATTACTTCAAAGAATACCTTTAAAGCATTTGGCATCTTTTTTTGGTGTTGCCCCACAATCTTTAAGTAGAATTAGAAATAAATTAACAAGACAAAAGATAATTTAACATAGGTGCAGTATATAGTCATATTGATTTTAGAATTTTGTAATTCTAAAATAAAAAAATGACATCCTCAAAAAAACAAACGAACTATCATTTTCAATATTCAATCTTGATAAATAATTCTCAACAAAAAGTTTGGGAATTTTTAACAAATGTGAATAGATGGAAAGAATGGGATACTGAACTTGCTGATTCACATCTTTTGAGAAAATTCTCTCTAAATGCGAAAGGTATTTTGAAACCAAAAAAAGGTCCTACATTAAAATTTTATATCAGTGAGCTGATAGTCAATAAATCTTACACATTTGTGACTAAAATGCCAATTGGTACTCTGGAAATAAAACGAATCCTTATAAATAAAGGAAACCAAATCGAATTTACTGACGATGTTAAATTTACTGGGTTTCTAAAGAGAGTATTTGGATGTATACTTGGTAGTGGTTTTAGAGCTGTTTTACCAGAGGTAATGAAGAATTTTAAAATGCTTGCTGAGCAAGAATAAATTATAAAAAATGATTGGACTAAGAATTATTTATATACTAAATATCATAGTTGCAGGACAAATAGCAATTTCTGCTCTTTCAAACCCAAAAAAATCTGCTCTCACAACATTTGGAAACGCTTATCAACCAACCGAAATTATTAAATTGGTAGGCTGCCTTTGGTTAGCAATAGCGGTTTTATCTGTTTTAGGATTGTGGAAACCGGTTACTTTCTCACCAGTACTATTACTACAGCTAATTTATAAAGGAACTTGGTTATTTATAGTTGCACTTCCTGCATTTCGAAATGATATGCCCATTCCCAAAATTATGGCGTTGTTTTTTATTATTTGGATTTTGGTTTTACCTTTTCTGATACCGTGGAAGGAATGGTTGAATTAAAATGTTGAAAAAGCCTATGATGAGAAAGTATAAAAGTATGAGTAGTTTATAAAATTACTTGATATGAATATATTTTTAATAAGTGGTGAAAAAAATTATAGCGAGAGTCAATCTGATTTTTATAAACTTTCTGAATCGAAGAATCCGTTTGAGATATGGGAGTATTTTAAAATAAAAAGTATTGCTTTTAGAAAACTTTGAATTTGGTAGGTGTATAAAAGCTTATATGCCCGCCTATTAATCTTCAAGTACTTAAAATTGACGATTGATAGATTTATTATCACATTCATCCATATCGCTGACTTTATCAGAGGTAGTGCATCCTATCAAGACTAAAATAAGTACGAGGATGAGTGTACCTTTATAGTATCCAAGCATCTTTACTTCTATATAGATATGATTTTAATCATAGGGTATACCATTTGGTTTTCTATTTTTAACTTACGTCTACATATCATTAGAATATATAAGCTAAGAGATACATATATTTTTTATAGCATACAGTTACGGTGTGTATTGATTTTAAGTATGAATAAATAATTAACTATAAATTATATTGATAGTTAATTTGTTTTATAATATTGAAAAATTATATATGAATTTAAATATTCGGTAAATTTGAGAAGAGAACATTTTTAAAATCACAAATAATTTAAATAAATCACAAGAATTATGGATAATAAGGGTAGCTACAATATTAATCAGGATAATGCTTCTACAGGTAATGCATCAGGAAAATGTCCCTTTATGGGAGGAACCCCTAGAGAAACCGCAGGTGGCGGAACTTCTAACAGGGATTGGTGGCCTAATCAATTAAAATTAAATATCCTTAGGCAAAATGCGGTAAAGTCTGATCCTATGAGTAAATCATTTGACTATGCTAAAGAATTTAATACGCTTAATCTTGAAGAGGTTAAGCAAGATATTATAAAATTGATGACCACATCACAAGAATGGTGGCCAGCAGATTTTGGTCATTATGGACCTTTTTTTATTCGTATGGCGTGGCATAGTGCAGGTACTTATCGAGTTACAGACGGTCGGGGAGGTGCAGGATCAGGTAGTCAACGTTTTGCGCCATTAAACAGTTGGCCTGATAACGGGAATTTAGATAAGGCACGCTTATTATTATGGCCTGTAAAGAAGAAGTATGGAAAGAAAATTTCGTGGGCAGATTTAATGATTCTTGCAGGTAATTGTGCATTAGAATCCATGGATTTTAAAACTTTTGGTTTTGCTGGTGGACGAGAAGATGTATGGGAACCAGAACAAGATATTTACTGGGGTTCTGAAACAGAATGGCTGGGAGATAAAAGGTATACAGGAGATCGTGAACTAGAGAATCCACTGGGCGCTGTGCAAATGGGATTAATTTACGTAAATCCAGAAGGACCTAATGGTAAGCCGGATCCTATCGCAGCGGCTCACGATATACGAGAAACTTTTGAGCGGATGGCAATGAATGATGAAGAAACTGTGGCATTGATCGCCGGGGGACATACGTTTGGTAAAACCCATGGTGCTGCTAATCCTGATGAATATGTTTCCAGAGAACCAGCAGCAGCTGGAATAGAAGAACAAGGTTTAGGATGGAAAAACTCTTTTGGTACAGGGAATGCAGGAGACACTATTACCAGTGGTCTAGAGGGAACCTGGACTACAACACCTACTAAATGGAGTAATAACTTTTTTGAAAACTTATTTGGTTATGAATGGGAACTTACTAAGAGTCCTGCTGGTGCGCATCAGTGGAAACCAAAAGGAGGAGCAGGAGAGGGGACTGTACCAGATGCACACGATCCTTCTAAAAGTCACACACCTATTATGTTAACTACAGATCTTTCTTTAAGAGAAGATCCTGCTTATGAAAAGATATCAAGACATTTTTATGAAAATCCAGATGAGTTTGCAGATGCTTTTGCACGTGCCTGGTTCAAATTGACACATCGCGATATGGGACCAATTTCCAGATATCTGGGACCAGAAGTTCCTAAAGAAGAACTCATTTGGCAAGATCCGGTTCCAGCAGTAACTCACGTATTGATTGATGATACTGATATTGAAGCTCTAAAGCATACTATACTGAATACAGGACTGTCTATAGCCCAGTTGGTAACAACCGCTTGGGGGTCAGCATCTACCTATCGTGGATCCGATAAACGTGGAGGTGCGAATGGAGCGCGTATTCGTCTGGCTCCTCAAAAAAATTGGGAAGTAAATAATCCGTCACAATTAGCAAAAGTCTTACAGGTATTAGAAGGGGTTCAAAAAGATTTTAATGGTGCACAATCAGATGGTAAAGGTGTTTCATTAGCAGATCTTATCGTCCTTGGTGGATGTGCCGCTGTAGAACAGGCAGCTAAACAAAGTGGTTACGATATGAAAGTACCTTTTACCCCTGGTAGAACGGATGCATCGCAAGAACAAACGGATGCAGAAGCATTTGCTCCTTTGGAACCATTAGCTGATGGATTTAGAAATTACTTAAAAGATAATCAGGCAGCATCTTCAGAAGAATTACTTGTGGATCGTGCTCAATTATTAACATTGACTGTGCCGGAAATGACAGTGCTGGTAGGGGGAATGCGCGCTCTTAACTCAAATTTTGATGGGTCAAGTCACGGGATATTTACTAAAAATCCTGAAGTACTTAGTACTGACTTCTTTGTAAATCTTCTTGATTTAAGCACTACTTGGAAAGCTACTTCTGCAGATGACCAAATATTTGAAGGAAGTGATCGATCTACAGGATCAAAGAAATGGACAGGGACAAGAGCAGATTTAATTTTTGGATCTAATTCAGAACTCAGAGCTATTGCAGAGGTATACGCTTGTGAAGATGCTAAGGAACAGTTTATCCTTGATTTTATCTCTGCTTGGGATAAGGTAATGAATTTGGATCGTTTTGATTTGAAATCATAATTGGACTTAGGCATTTTATTTAAAAAAAGATGATTCTGTTAGGAATCATCTTTTTTTTAATCTTGTTATTTCTGTTAACATTATTAGTAATGATACTATTGATTACTTATCCTGTTTTTTAGCCCAGATGGTTTCAAATGTTTCACAGACGATTAGCATTTCTTCTGTGGGCTCCTTTCCAGTTTCTTCCATTGCATTTTTAAAGAAGTCCCAATGCGCTTTTTTCCATTTTTCTAAAGCATTCATAGTAGTTCCCATATCCAATTCAGCATATTCTTTAGAAATTTGATTGAATGGAATAGTATCTACTTTTTTTATTTCAATGATTGCACGTGCTTTTCCATCAAAATTTGTTATGATACTTTTTGTTCCCACTTTTGGTAAATCAGCCTTAGCTTCTTCATACCAAAAATACAAATTAGAACCAGCCTTCTTTTTACCATTTACAATCAATTCAGCTAACCGATTTGCAGCTGCTTCATTAGTATGAAAAAAGTAAGAGTCAGGTAATTCGTCTTTTTTAAATTTAGGATTTGATTTGGTAAAATCATTCCAAATTTCATATACAGTTTTATCAATCTTATTTCCTGTTTTTATATCATTTTTACAACTTGTTATAATCAGAAATAAAAGTAATGGTATTAGTCTCATAGCTTTTTTGTATTTATGGAATTTTAATTTATAAAAGGAAGCAAGGTAGATGTATTTTTAATCAACAAAATTCCTCGAGGCTCTGTCTGTGGTATATTGCATAGAATTATAATATTTAGATTCAAGAAGAAGTATAAACGAATCTTGTTTTTTATATTTCGTACCCTTGTATCGATGTAGTTCATTCAACGGGTTGAGCTGTTTTTTATTCTCATTATCCTTAAAGATTCATTATATATAGATAAGAAAGCATCTTTCTGTTTAAGATTATGTGCACCTGTTAGATTAGTGAAAGCTACTGTTTTTCAGACGCAATTACGCTATTTGTTGTGAATTTTTTCTCGTTTAATGATTGCATTTTTAGAATCTTGATTAATAATTCGTTTAACTTTTTAAAATGATCTTTTTCTGAACTTCTATAAGCACTCGCATAATGGTATAATAAATTGTTTAATTTCTTAGTTTCTTTTGTGATTGGATCATAAGAGTTTTTTAAAGAATTTATTAATTCAGTATCAAACAGTATCGTTGGTTTATAATCGATGTTTATTTCATAGGATTGATTAGAACAGAAGCTACCATCAAAACGATCAATTTCGATACTATTAAAAGACTTAGATTCATTAGCTTTTATTTTAATAATATGGCGGATCAAATCCATACGATTTGTATTTCCCCTAATTTGTGTATACTCATTTCTATTATCCCACTTACATTTTTTATTGGTTTGAATGTTTATGTAATACGGTGGATTATCTAACCCATTAGAACTTGCTTAATTTCTTTCATTTTGTATAAAGGAACTAATTTGCATTAAGGTAATGATGATGATAAAACCTTCATACATTTTGTGATACACAGTACAAATAGGAAACTATAAACTTTTGATTTATTTTTTAATTGTTGATGAAAAATATGGCACGTTTATTATTGATAAGTATATATCTATCTTATAACACAAGTTATTGACAGTAGTTTATTCTTTGAATTGGTTTACTATCCTATTCATTTCATTAATACCATATTCATGATTTTCTTTTTTAGCCAATTCTAGTCCTATTTTAGCAACTGTCATAGCTTCCTTTTTTTTATTTAGATTTATCATAAGTATAGCTTTTACTCTAAGGTCCCACCAAGAGGTTTGCTCTCGCATTTGTATGGCTGAATCAATCCATGTTAATCCTCTTTCAAAATTTCCTCCTGATTCCATTTCATATAAGGCCGCAGAGTAATAATCATGAGGAAGAGGGCCATTCAGTGTTTTCGAAATTTTCTGTTCCATGATCTCTTCGGTAATTAGTTTTACAGGAACCGTAACCTTCGTTTGATCCCATGCAATATTTAAGTCAAATTTGTAATTGGTAAAATCACCAATGTGAACAGATAATACCTCTGATGTGTTTTCTGTTTTTGTTGAATTTACAACCATAGTTGCTGCAATATGAGAAGGATCAATCACTTCAGGGACATCCCAGTTATCCGTTTTTTTATAAAATAGAATTTTCCATTCCTTTTGATTGGGTCTTGAGAAAATTGCATATTTACCTTTATCTATGCGTTTTTCTCCAATGATTACATCTTCACTGAATTCTATAGTCGTGTTTCTATTGGCTCCTGTTCTCCACCATTGATCAAAAGGTACGAGATGACCAAATATTTCACGACCTCTCATAGAAGGTCTGGAATATGCAATGATAATATCAGTTGTACCTATTTTTATTTTGGTTTCCTGGAATGGGCTGAGTTGAAGCCTCCCAATCTGCGCCTGACCATCGTATAAGATAAAAGTAAATAAAAGAAATAATACTATTTTAATTTTCATAAAGTTAATGTATTGGTGTTTTTTTATTTAGAGTTATGTTTGGCATAAGTTAATCATATGACAAGTAGATTAGAAAATACATGATTATTTTTTATTGAGGCAGTGTCCAAAACATTATTGGTTTTTAGAGCTGTATTAGTAATTTTTGATAATGAATTCCAATTTGTCGGAGTTTATCAAATAATTATAATTCCCGTTTATTAATTTTATTTTATTTATATCAAAGTTGGGATCTTTTATCCTCATTACCTTGACTTTTTTTGAATTACCTTTTTCAGCCCATTGGTAAAGGTCTCTCTTCATGGTGTTTTGATTGTCCCAGATATATACTTTTCTCGAAGATTTTTCAATAATTCCAAATTCATTAAAATCGGTCGTAAGACCTGATTCTTTATTATTGACACAACGAAATATGATATCTCCATTCTCAACTTTTTGATTAAAGTATATTAAATCTCCAAATCCATCTTCATCATTTATCAAATTAAGCCCGAATATTACACATCCGAAGATAACAATGCTACCAGCGGTTATAAAGCCGATTAGGCGTTTTAGTCTATTTGTCATTTTTAGTTCTGATTGAATAATTGCTCCAATGTTTTGTGATGAGTGTTCCACTCACCTGTTTTTTTACGATGCCCCAGCAATCAAGTGCAGAAGTATCTTACTTATTTTTTTAGAAGGATCAGCTCCATATTCAAGTAATAGTATGATAAATTCTAATGTGACTTCGTATTTTTCCATTTTTAAAATCATTCATACGTTTTAAAAGCTAGATTGTCCCTCGATCTTCATCTAATAAACTACTCATATCAATATCATGCCTTTCAATTTTATCTTCGAGGTTTTCAAAAGGTTCTCTAGAAACGTTTTTATCAAATTATCGCTTTTCTTTTCTCTGTAATACCTCATTGATTTGTTTTATAAAAAAAATACTTACTAAACCTTACAATAAGATTTAGTAACCTTCTATTTACAGGTTTAGTTATTCACGATTTTCTTTTAGAGATGCAAAGCACTGTTTCGTATCAAAATTGTAACAAGTTCCTATATGAATCCCTTTTAAATACAATTGCTAAGGCTAACCCTAAAATTAATAAATCAAAAAAAATAACCAATTTTGAAACTAGTTTTATATCCTTTTTGATTGAATTCCTAAACTATTTAACTCCTCAATTACATTTTCTGTTGCATAACAGATTATTGCTTTTTTCAAGTTAGGAAACTGTTTTGCATCTTCAGTATTTTTTATATCCCAGTAATCCTCCCAACCTTCTCCAAATCTCAGAAGTTGCATATAAATTTCATTTCCACCATCTTGATAAATTTCTGTTATTTCGGTTGCTAATTTTTTTGGTATTGGTAAATCTTTAAAATACTGAGTAACCTCAGGTATTGGTTCGTATCCTTCTTGCTCTAGGTCAATTTTTCTTTTGTCGTATAACTTTATAAATTCAGATAGAACAAATTTAGGTTTCAAAAGTTCTTTGTTATACATCAATTCTTGGATGATAGCTAGTTTGAAACCAAAATCACTAAATTCTATTTGCTCATTGTCCAATTTCTTTATGATATACTTGTCTTTTTTTGGCGTAGGCCTAACAAAGTCTTTATCAAAAACCTGGTTGTATAAAATACTAACTAAGCACGGGCTTTTTTTTCCAGTGTATGTAAAGTGCTTTACCTCATATTTGCACATGGTAATATCTTCAAACTGTCGTTTGTTAATTTCGATACCATCAACAATTATTATACCTTTAAAGAATGGTTTCTGTTCAGATTTTGATCTTACTTCCATTGGATTATAGTCCGTATGCAATGATAAGTGATTTATGCTGCCATTACCATGCGGATTAGTACTGATTCCTATATATTTCCAATAAATTCCGTTTCTTTTAATTTCTGTCGGTTCTCCAAACCATTTTTTTAGTTTTTTCCAATCCACTGGTAATTCGAGATTGTTTTCCTTGATATAAAGTTTGTCATTCTCAACTTTAATAACGATTCCCGAAGATTTATTTTTTGTATTGAATAAGTTTATCATTTTCTTTTGAGACAACGTATTTTAATGATCATGAAATCAATTTTGATACAGATTCAAAGGTTTTTCTTTTTGATAAATCAAATAAGAAATAACCTATCAATAAAACATTAATTGCCCTACATAATATACTTGTTATATAAGTATCTAAAAATACAATTATTTTGTGTTTATAGAGATACAAGGCAAGAAGAATTATCAAGAGAAGCTTTTCTCCGATTTCAGTTAACAAAATGAGTTCTATATTATAACTTTTATAGATTATTAAAGTATTTGTGGATATGAATTTTTGTGCAAAGAGACGCTTGTTTAACGAAGCGACAAGTCATAGCCTTAATAAGAATTAAATATGCATAGAAGCTTATTTTCTATCAATAAGCTTAAGATTTGACTACAAAATACTATTAGGAGTACCTTGCAAATCAACACCAAAAAGCACGATTAAAGTTCCAAAATAATATTCATTAATGATGTGATAATGATAAAATTCTTCTCCATCACTATGTTGTGTCATACCATAATGTCCTCCTGACTCATCTAAATCAGTAGGGTAAGAGCCATCCATTTCTCGTCTTCCATAAATTAAAAATCCATCTGCCATAATTCCTAACAATTTTTCATCATCATGAGAAAGTGCAGTGTTTTCAGGAACATTAGCAGATTCTGCGTGGTAGTGATAGCCTGATGGACCAACGTGAGCTCCAGCATAATCAAATGTTTCTGCAATCTCTTCTTCTATTGGTCTATTAGCTCCTTCTGTATCGTTAAATATAGGAACTCCTGTTACAGAAATACCAATTGGGCCTAAGCCAGTTGCAGTACTTGAAGAAGCTATTTCTGGTGCACTAGGAACGGTAAGAGTAAAAGTACGATCACGAAAGCTACCAATACGACCAGGAGTCTGTGCAATGGCTACCACTGGCTCAATATAAAGAGAATCAGTCTCTTCCCAGTATGGAGTAGTATGATTAGGGAAACCATCTGAATCAATAGTTATTTCATCTTCATCAAACGAAGTAACTACTCCATCGGTATTAAATTCATCAAACGCAGCTATCGGCGTACTGACTTCAGTGGATGAATCATTTGAGTCATCACTTGAATCATCATTATTGTCATTACAAGAAGAAATAAAAATAATGGTTGTAAAAAGAAGCAAAATTGAAAATGTTAGAATTTTCATTTTATTAATTTTTTAGGTTAACACTAAATATTTAATTTTAGAAAATATCGTTAAGGAATTCGATCTTAAAAAAAATAATCAAAAGGTCGATTATATTATTTTCCTTTACTATAAAATTCTTATTACTGGTTACTTCTCTAAAAGGAAAAGTTATAGTAAATGGCAAATTGATAATTTTTGAATGCTTTAGAATTTGACTTTGTTATTTTAGAAAGGTTTAATATAAAAGTGAATTTTATTGTTTTATTCTCCTTTCTTAGAACCAAATATTATGAATAACCTAAGTTGTGGTTTTAGTACCAATTTCTGTTTATCGTTAGTTTTTGTTTTAAAGGTGAAGTGTGTCTTAAGTGTTTTAGCCATTATAGCCTTTGGGAAGGAGATCGTTTAATTATAATTGTTTTTTGACTTAGCATTGTAATACTACTTTTTTTGTATTGCCATATCAGCGATTATCAGCCATTTGTTTTCATTGTTTTGTATCAACAAAAATGTAACAATCTGTCCGCCTTTTTTTGCTTTTAACTCTATTCTGACTGTTGCAGAATGTTCTGCAATATCGATGCTTTCATACACGATCCCATATTTACTGCCACCAATAACTTTTTTAGTAATTAACGCAATATAATCTTCTGATGAAATGATTGATATTTTATCTGGTGTAGGATATCTATTAGCTATAACCCTAAAATCTTCGTGTAAAATATCATTGTACATGCTTACATTTCTTTCTTCTCCAGCTTTAACAAAAGTTTCAATTACATTTTTTATTTCTTTTTCCATTTTTATTGAGTTGTTTAGTGTTTGAGATTTACAATTGATTGAACTTAAAGAGATCATAGTCAGTAATAATACAGATAAGTTTTTCATACTATTCAGATGTTTAATTATAAAACAAAATTATATGGTAAATTCCTGTGTATTAGTGACTATAATCACAAAATGAAGAAGATTATTTTTTCGCTCGTATTCTACTTAAGGTTTCTCTTGCCAGACCTAAGTAAGATGCTAAATAGGTGAGAGGTATGGACTTTAGAAGTCTTGGTTTTTTATTTTCTAAATATTTGTAACGCTCCTCTGGCTTTAATGACTGAAGTACGTACGAAATTTCATTTTGGCTATTTAAAATATGTTCTAAAAGTTTTCGTCCTAATCTTTCAAACTCAATTGATTTGTCATATAGTTCAAGAAGTTTTGTTCTACTTAAATAAAAAGATGTTGTCTTAGTAAGAGCAATAAGATTTTTTGTTGATGGTGTTTGTGTAGTTAAGCTTTTTAATTCATTCGCAAATTCACTTTCTAAAAAGAAATTCTGATACAATTCTTTTCCATTAATTAGTTCGAATAGTCCAATTGTTCCAGAAATCACAAAATAAACCCCATGATTATAGTTACCCGAAAGGAGTAAGTATTCTTTTTTCGAAAATTCTTTGTATTCACAGACTTTTAGAAAATCAGAAAATTCTGAATCGTTTAATATGTTGAATTTATCTAATGTCTTGCGAAGAGATATTTCATCTTTAGTGTGCATCAGTTTTTACATATGATTATACCCACAATAATAAGTATAGTTGATGTTATTTTATGTGATCTAAGTCACAGACATTGATGTTAAAAACAATTTTTTTGGTGGATGTACGAGTTTACCTCTAATTATCATTACTTCTCCAGTATATGTATTTGCATCCTTAAGGATAGTAAAAGAATATACCAATTGTAACCAATAAGGGTATCTTTTATTTGTCTATAAGTACATGTGGCCTACTTTAAAATATAAAGATAAACCAGTTTTTTTATATTGTTTTCTAATTTTTTTAAAGTCGTTAAATTTTATTTTGATAACTATTCAAATAAATAGGTATCTTTAAATGTATATAAAACAGTTAATATTCGTGTAGAGTATAATATGCTGGTTGTTTTATTCAGAGTTTTACACCTTGTATCAAAATAGAAGATTTAATTGATTCTTGTTTCATATGTAAGAACTTTTTTCTTTCTTCATCTTTTTTGAAATTATCAAAATCTTCTTGAGTATCGAATTCAACCAAATGAATTTCATAAGGAACTTTAATATTATTTTCAATTATAGATTTTTCTTCGGGTCTCACTCGCAGTGCAAGTCGTCCATTGTATTTTGAAATTGTCGGTATTGCTATTTCTTCAAATTGATGAAATATATCTTCCTTTCCTTCAATTATATAAATTAACTGTGTGATATGTATCATTGCATTTTGATTTTATTTATACTAACTCTTTCTTAACCATCATTCGGATTTTGACTGCTTTTTCAAAATGGTTAAGTTGATGCTTCATAATCCACCAATTGGCTACTTCCATTAAAAGTTCTGGATTATCATTAGTATTAGCAAAAAAGGCATAGAAGGAAAGCCCTACATTTTCTCCCTTTTTTTCTATTTTGTTATTACAAATCGAAATTATTTTATGACATATTGCCTGATTCATTTACCACTTTTTTATATAAATAACCTTATTTAATTACCAATTTTGATTGAATGGATATTAATTTTAGGTTTCATAATGACTTAATAAATCTGTTTGAATTCTTAAATAGCCTATTCTGTTGTAACCTAAGTTATCAATACTTTAGTTTGTTTTTTCATTTATAGTCTTCATTAAATTTCAATCATTTTTCAGGAAATCATGGTAAAGAAGCCTGCATTTGTTATCCTTTCGTTTTTTAATTAAATTCCTTGAGGTAGATTAATTATTTCAAGAAATTTTAAAGCATTTTCTTCTATAAACGGCTTAGACATTTTCCTTGGATTCCATCCATTTAAATTAAAGTATTTAATAAATTCAATTATTACTGCTGGTCTGTTTAAATTAATATTGACATGGTTCGTTTGTGGTTTCTTATCGGCTCTAGGTTTAGATAACCAAATTACTCCATTATCAGGATATCCAACACACCATTTTTCTTCTTTAATATCGGTTTTTAGTATTAAATTATCTTCTTCTCTAAATGATAACTGAAGTGGCGAATTTTTAAATCCTTCCAGATAAATTGTGATCTTTTCGACACATTCTGAGTGTTCAAATTCAGTTAAATGATGATGAGCTCGTTTCCATAGGTAGGTTTCATCATTTAGTTTAATTTTTCTTAATTTATTTTTCATTCATATTGCAGGTAATGTTTTTTAATAGACAATTAGGATTGATACTAAATGAGTTTCTAACCATAGGCTTGAAGTAGTTTATTACTTATAAAAGTTTTCAAGAGCTTGAATTATTTTTGTTACCTCACCTTTATAAAACCCAGCGCTATTTATACAGTTTACTTCCATGATTTTCCATCCGTCAAGCGTCATGGCAATATCCATAACATAAGCGTCAGCTACATTATACAATTCTGCCATTCGCTGTGCGAAATCGAGTCCATCAACCGCAACATTTTCTTCAAATTCAATATCACCATGAAATCGATAATATGAACTTGTAATTACTTTTTTTCCAACAATCCAGATTCTCGCCTCTTTTATCAAAAAATATGGTTGAGAAATTTGAATCATTGTGGCTGAAGTCAATCTTGTATTATCCGATTCGTTTAGTCGATTATACATAAAATCTTTCCATTCTGATTTATTAAAGACTTTTCCGGTAAATACTTTAGCGTCCTTACTAGGTTTAATAAATAATCTAGGTGTTCTGGACCAATCAATATCAGCGGTTAACTTACAAATATAACTTTCGTAATTAATACTATTCTTTCCATAACCTTTAGCGTATTTTTCGAACTCATGGTTTCTTCCATAAAAAGAACCAGGATTCCAATCAAAATCAGCGGTTACTTTGGCAAGTTTAACAGAACCATAAACAAAAATATCTTTTCTTTTGGTTTTTATATCAAATACAGAACTATTTGCTTTAAATTCAATGATTTCGTGTGCAAGATTTAGCCTATTCATGACGTTGAAAATTTCATCATAACAGGGATCTTGAAATACGCTTTTTTGAATTATATAATACATTTAATGTGTCTGATAGTGGTCTTTAACTGTGTGATAGTTGCAAATTTTTACTAATTCCAGCAAACAGATATTTAACTTTATTATTTCTAATTGAATAATAGCTTTACCACACTAATCTAACGAGAAATGAAACTCTAACTCTTCAAAATCTAAAATAATCGGTATAATTTTTAAAAATAAAATTATACCGATTATTCTATAAGAACTTATGAGTTGAAGCTATATTTTTATACTTAATACAACTAAACTCTATACCTTTATAGATGTATCATTCTACATATTTAATAAGATAGTAGGTGATTTGGTTTTGAGATCATTTTCTTGAGAGGAGGTGCAAAACGAGTAAGCTTAATACCTTTAACTGAAATTTTATATTCTTCGAGTGTAGGTGTTCTGCCTAGAATTGCAGAAAGTACTACTACTGGAGTAGATCCAAGTAATGATTCTCCTTTTTTACGGTCAGAATCTTTGACGACTCTTCCTTGAAATAAGCGTGTAGAAGTAGCCATTACAGTGTCACCTTTTTCTGCTTTTTCTTGGTTACCCATACAAAGGTTACATCCCGGGCGTTCCAGATATAATATGTTGTCATATTCTGTTCTTGCAGTACTTTTTGGAGTGGAATCATCAAATTCAAATCCAGAGTACTTCTGGAGGATCTCCCAATCACCTTCTTCTTTTAATTCATCGATGATATTGTAAGTTGGCGCGGTCACTACTAAAGGTGCTTTAAATTCAACTTTTCCGTAGTGTTCTTCCATGTTTTTCAACATCTTAGCCACAATTTTGATATCTCCTTTGTGCACCATACAAGAGCCTACAAAGCCCAGGTCTATATGCTTTTCTCCTTGGTAAAATGAAAGTTCACGAATAGTATCATGCGTATAGCGCTTAGAAACATCTTCATTATGAACATCAGGGTCAGCAATCATTGGTTCATCTATAATATCTAAATCTACTACAAATTCTGCATGATATTTTGCATTTTCATCCGGAGTTAGTGGTGGTTTTTTGCCCGTTTTTATCTCATCTATTCTGCTATTTGCTTTGTCAATAAGTCCCTGAAGCACTTGTTTTTCATTATCCATCCCTTTGTCGATCATAATTTGGATTCGACCTTTAGCGATCTCCAGTGATTCAATAAGGGTGTCGTCTTGAGAAATACAGATAGAAGCTTTCGCTTTCATTTCTGCTGTCCAATCTGTAAATGTAAAAGCTTGGTCTGAAGGGAGTGTGCCAATATGCACTTCAATAATTCTTCCTTGAAATACATTTTCTCCTTTAAACTCTTTAAGCATTTGGGACTGTGTAGCATGTACGACATCCCGAAAATCCATATGGTCTTTCATTTTACCTTTAAATGTGACCTTTACTGATTCTGGAATTGGCATAGAAGCCTCTCCTGTAGCTAATGCGAGAGCTACGGTACCAGAGTCAGCACCAAAAGCAACTCCTTTAGACATTCTGGTATGAGAGTCACCACCAATGATGATAGCCCAGTCGTCTATTGTAATGTCATTCAATACTTTGTGAATAACATCTGTCATAGGGTGGTATTTGTGTTCCGGATGACGAGCAGTTATCAGACCAAAATCATTCATGAATTTCATTAATCTTGGAATATTTTCCTGAGATTTTAAATCCCATACAGACGCTGTATGACAACCAGATTGATAACCACCATCTACTATAGGAGAAATTACAGTTGCCGCCATCATCTCCAATTCCTGAGAAGTCATTAAACCTGTAGTGTCTTGAGAACCAACAATATTTACCTCTACACGAACATAAGATCCTGCATGAAGAGTAGCACCAGATGTGCCTACAGCGTTTTTATTAAAAATTTTCTCCACTGCCGTTAGTCCCTGTCCTTCGTGTGATATTTCTTTTGAAGGAGCAAATACAGGAAGTATTTCTGTACCAAGTGTTTTTGCAGCAAATGCCTGCAATTTTTTACCAAATACAATGGCATATGAGCCTCCGGCTTTCATAAACTCTATTTTTTGAGGCGTAAAGGCAGAAGAGATGTCCATCAATTCTTTCTCTCCGTCATAGAGTTTTTTTGTTTTTGTATTAATAGTTAATATGGTTCCGGTATCTACAGAGTATTTTTGTTCTAAAACAGGTTCTCCGTCTTCATCCAAAATAAGGTTACCGTTTGCATCCTGCTTTTTTACCCAGTTTTTAAGATCTAATCCAATACCACCGGTAACCCCTACAGTTGTTAAGAAAATAGGAGAGATTCCATTTGTACCTGCTACGACCGGAGCAATATTGATAAATGGAATGTATTTACTAGCTTGTTTTCCAATCCAAAGCGCAACATTGTTGACACCAGACATTCTGGAAGAACCTACACCCATGGTGCCTTTTTCAGCAATCAACATTACTCTTTTATCAGGATGTTTAGCTTGTAAGGCCAATAGTGCTTTTTGTTGCTCTTTATTATGTTCAAACATACATTGTCCGTGCAGTTGTCTATCAGATCTCGAATGTGCATCACCACCCGGAGATAATAAATCTGTAGAGATATCTCCTATACCTGCAACAAAAGTAACTAGTTTTATTTCTTCAGGAAGGTCTGGTAGTTTTGTAAAGAATTCAGCTTTTGCATAACTTTCTATAATTTCTTTAGCAATAGTGTTACCAGCTTTGAAAGCTTCTTCTAGACGATCTGTATCTGCTTCATAAAGAAAAACCTGTGTTTTTAGGACTTTTGCAGCTTCTTGCGCTATAGTAATATCATCACCCAGGGCTAAATCTAATAATACCTTTACAGAAGGACCACCTTTCATTTGTGATAACTGCTCGAATGCAAAATCAGGTGAAATTTCTTCTAATATAGATTCACCAAGAATGATTTCTTTTAAAAATTCAGCTTTAACAGTAGCGGCAGTTGTAGTGCCAGGCAAAACATTATAAATAAAAAATTCTATTGAATCTTTTCTGTGTTTATGATCAACATCTTTGATTTGCGCTATGATTTTACTTAACAATTTAGCATCATCAATCGGTTTTGGGTCAAGATTTTTCTTTTTTCTGTCTTCAATCTCGTCTAGGTATTCACTATATTCACTCATAAATTTTGTTATCTCAGTCTACAAAGTTAAAAATTGGACTGTTTGTATCATAGCTTTATATTGACTATTTTTAATATAGTTTAACATATCTTAGAATTTTAAAAAGGAGTAATAGCATTTAATTCCCGTTTATCAATCAGCTTTCAATTCAAAAGAATCATTAATATTCGCTTTAAAAGAACTTTTTTTCTCTCTCCTCATCAATTTAAATTCCAGTGTTGGTTCAGAGTAAGTTTCCTCTATTATTTTCTCCTCTATATTCTTGAATTTTGTATTCTGTTTTGTAAACCCTCCTAAAATTTCAACATCATACCATCCATTTTCAAGTTCTATGAAAGGTCTGTTCTACGTAGCAGGATTTTCAACAAGTTCTTGAACTTTCTCATCACTAAAATCATTAAGAATCCACCAGGTAAATAATATCAATTTATTATTTTCAACATTGAGGATATATCCGTCTTTTTTAAATATAAGATTGTTTTCTTCCTGATCAAACTCAGAAGTTTTTTCTGTTAAATTGAAAATTATAGTATATGGTTGATTGATGATTTTAGACATTGGGATTAATATTCCGTTTTCTACTATTTTATCTCCATTTTCACTAGTTGTAAATTCTGTAGCTAAATCATTTGAGAGATTTTTTTTAGTTTTATAATCTCTCAATAATTCAACATCTCCTAATAGAAAATAATCTATGGTGTCGTTTAAGACTTGAGTAAATTTTTCTATTTTCATAATCGTTTTTTTTGTTTGTATGATATATAAAATAACAAATGCTTCAGAGCAAATAGAAAGCTATGTATTGTTATTTAGTATTGTAATCAGTTTTTTCTTTTGTATTCTTCCCCCAAGCTATAACTTTTACTCCTTCTGAGAACTGGATTTTATTAGGATTGTTTTTGATGAGATTGCGAAATCTTGGGTACTCCAATTGGTTTTTTTTTAATTCAATTTGATTTATTGGCCACTCTACATGATGAATCTCAAATTCGTTAATCGACTGTTCTGTATCCTGAAAAAGAGCATACCTTTCTGTCAGCCATTTGTCTAATTCTGTTTTCTTTTTTTTTGTTCCCCCAATTACATATTCTACATTCAATTTATCATTAAACTCCGCATTACTGGATTCGTATCTGTTTTTAGTCCGTTTTATTTTAGAATACCTGTAGGGAAGCTGAGACATTCCTTTTGCGATTTTACAAGACAAACTTGTTCCTCCTTCTATACTTAAGAAGTACACACCACTTTTATTATTTGACTTTATATAAGTTCGAATATTAATCTCATCAAAATCCGAAATAGGAGGGAAAGAAGGTAGATTTTTTGGTCTTATCTTTTCCATTGTAAATGCAACAACCGAAATCCAGGGTTTTCCATCAAAAAGATCAATTTCCAGCTCTTTAGGGACAAATTTTTGTAATTCAGATAGTTCCACTTGCCAATGAAGAAATATTACATTATTCCATTCTTGATAAAATTTCCAATGCTCAGTTGGTATTTTCCAAGGCCTGTGTTCTGTTGTATTTAATATTTCTCGAATTGTCATTTTTTAAATAGGCTACAATGATGAATATATAGGAAATAGGGTAGTGGGAAACAGTATCTTTTGTTGGAGATAGTTTTATTTTAACTTATTCAACCAATCTGTGATTGAATCTAAAAAACCATCACATCTAACATATTCTGAGTTGTTATTTTCAAATTCATAAAGACCTCCAGTTTTAGCCTGCCACATATTATGGTTACAATTTGGGAAGGTTTTAATGGTTAAATCAGCGTTTGTTTCCAATTCTTTTTCATAGAGTTTCTTTGCTTTAGTCCAATCTACCGTCATATCAGTTTCTCCAAATAAAGCAAGTACCGGAATATGAATTCTTGATAAGATCTGGTCAAATTTTTCGACATATAATGGTAATTCAGTTTGTTTGTCTAAAGTGTACTTTTTCAAAGTTTTTTGATAGTCATAATAACTTTTTTCACTAATTCCTCCGTTAGTGATTTTTTTCCAAAATTTATTTTTTTGAAGATTCTTGGTTGCAGAGAGATAGTATTGATAACTCGCTCCACCCCGCGATAAAAAGATACTGTTATGCCATTCATTCACGATAAGGTTGATAGAATCTTTTGAGTGACCATTAATAAGTAAATTTTTTTCTAATAAATACTTGAATGTTTCATCATCATCGACTCCACTAACAGAAATCCAAAAATTAATTTTCTTGAATTTGTCAATAACAATTGGATTAATCCAACCAGCTCTACTAATACCCCATAACCCTATGTTGTTAGAACTTTTTATTTCCTTTTCTTTCAGACTTTTAATAGCAGAAATTACTTCTAAAGCTTCATTCTCAACAGGTCTTCCCTTCTGATAAGTACCACCACTATTACCACAACCCATTTTATCCCACATAAAGGTGGCATAACCTGCTTTTAATATTGATTTACGAACATCATACCACCAGTTGCCGGATACTGCATCAGTTTTTCCATCTCCATGAACAATTAATACAATTCCTTTAGGCTCTTTGTCTTCTGGCAGATTCAAAATTCCTGATAGTTTAATTCCTTCAAAATAAAAATCTAATAATTTTTCGGTATTCTGACTATAAGTATTAATTGCGATTAAAATAATGAAAATAGATATTATAGTTTTATTCATTGTTTTGATTTTCTTAAAGACAATGGTTTGAATTCTTAATATACTATGTGCACTTACCACACCAAATTACTGTCAATAGTGGAGCTATAAACGGTAAGGTATCAAACTAGCATTTACTTTCTGCTACGCTTGTAACAAAATCTTTTCGGTACATTTATTTTTTCCTGTGCATAACAAATTCCAAAAAATTTTGCGGATTTTATAAAAATACGCAAAACCTTTGAACCAATAAAGTCTGTATCATTTATAGGTTGTGTGGTGTGTAGGTTTTTTTTAGAGTTTATGGGTTCTCCAACTACAGTCTCGTTCATTTGAATTTGATGTTAAACAAGTTTGAAATTTAATTAGTTTCCATACCTCGCTTTTTTTCTGGACTATAAATTTTATATAATTAAAAGACCTTTCTGCCCAAAAATAGATTTCATATTTCGATTTATTCACTTTGATTGACTCAATAGAAACTGCTTTTTTAACATGGGAATATCTAGGAGGCTGTCGAAAATTGAGACCTGATACTGTTCTGTTTTGTTTTCCAAATGCGTACTGATCAAACAATGTATTAAAATCAGTAACAAATCGTTTTTCTTTATAGTCAAAATTATGGAATGCTATAGTTTCTAATTTGTCCGCTTTATGAGCAAACTCTTGACACATTGCTACAATTTGATTTTCTTCCTGTTCCATTTCTACTATATTTCTTTTTGCTTTGTACCCTTTTAAAATACGATAAAAAAAACTACTGATCCTTCCGGAAATTCAGAATAATGACCAGATAATGCCTTCCCATCTCCGTTTATTTTTAATGCAATTGCATAAAAGGCATGTCTAAACGCTGGCATTTTATGAACAACCGTAGGCATATTCTCTTGAAAGCTTCTTATCACATAATGTTCATATTTTGCAGGTGGTATTCCGGTTGCTTTAGAGTATTCTTTTATGGTTTTGAAGTTTCTTATTCAGTTACAATGTGTATTAGTAGATGAAAAAATAACAGTTTAATAAATAGTTTTTTAGTTAATAAACAAAGATAGCAGAAAAGAACTATTACTTCAATGATGATCTTCACTGCTATTTTTCTAATATGTCGTTTGTTGTTAGCTTTATTCCATTATTCTAAAAGGTTCTATTTGAGAAACATCAGCTTTTAAAATTTTTGCAAATCGTTTGTTAGGGTTATCAACCACATACCAAATATGTTTGGTTTTTGCTTTTACCTGTTTATTATCTTTAGTGATGCCTCTCCAATCAAATTCTACGGTTACCTGATATTCATTTTCCAAAATGGTTTTAACCGAGAAGTTTTCAGGATAATGACTGCTTTTTTTTAGTTGCATGGGTGTTCCATTCAACCAAGATTCTAACTCTTGAATAGATTTAATGTGGCTGCTGGTTGAGAAATTCAGTGTAAAGTTATCCGCCAATAACTCTTTAAAGGGTTCTACATTTCCATCTAAACTTTCCATAGAAGCCAACCAATAATACATTAAAGATTTTGTTCTGTTTTCTGGATAAGCATCTATAAAAGTTTCATTAGTTTCTCCTGTTGGAATTATTTCTATATGTGAAAATTGTGGCAAGGTATCACTTTTTGTCAATTCGGTATTATAATGTATTGTATAGCTTTTCTTTTCACCGTCTGGACGTATATTCTGATAATGTATGTCTGCTTCTAGTTTTATTTTATTTTCAGCAGAAAGAATTTTAATATTATCGATGTGATGTGCATTTTTCCAGCTTTTATAAACCGTAAGTCTTTCTGGGTAATTTTCTTTACCGTTCATTTCTCCTGCAGCTGTTTTCATATAGATATTATCTGTCAAAATTTCCATTTGGTTACTAATACGCTCAGGGTTTATTTCTCTTTCGTATAACTGGTACCATCTGTGCAATTGAACTTTTGCTAAATGTTGCTCTCTAGTTGTTGGGGTAGATACTTTCATTTTTTTTTGAATAAATTTATTAATACTTGTTGCTACTACGTTTGGAACTTCTAGTTGTGGCGAATGCGATGCATTTTTTATAACTTCTATTTCAGAGATAGGAATATCTCTGTTATAACGTTCTGCAACATTAAATTTTACAACCTTATCGTGCTTTCCCCAAAGAATTAAAGTAGGTGCTTTAATTTTATTGATGCTGTCTTTCAAATCAAAATACTTTCCTTTTTTGATTTGTGGAATAATAGAATTATTTAAAAAATCGCGACTATCATTAATTTGAGAGATATACATTTTTTTTAGGGGCCTAGGCATATCTGGCACTTTGTAGAAAACTCGGGACAATACTTTATCTAAATCGATCTCGTTTTGTAAAATATTATCAAATCCGGTATACACCATATGGTCATCTAATTTTAAACCTGCTGCATTGATAAGCACGAGCTTTTTTACATCGTCAGGATAAGCAATTGCATAAGCGGCAGAAATGTGTCCTCCCATGGAGTTTCCTGCTAAATAAAACTTTTTAACTCCCAGCTTAGTTAAAAATTTATGTAGGAATTCTATTTGACCTTTAATGCTTAAATCTAAAAATTTATCTTTATTGTTTTCTCCCGAAGCTAGAAGGTCTGGAAGAATTAAATAGTAGTCGTTTGTTAAAAACTTAGCAGATTGTACAAAACTATTTTTATCATCACCAAGACCGTGAACTAATACTAGTGTATCTTTTGCCGATGTATTATTGTTCGTATAATAGTGAGTTTTGTTACCATTTACCAAGATATTTTTAGATTTTAAATCAGCTGAGATAGCGTTTTGAGAATAAGTGAAATCAACTAATTTCTGAGGAAAAAAGAAATAAATAATTCCAATTGCAAGCATAAGAAAGCCTATAATCCCTCCAATTATTTTAAGTATTTTTTTCATAATTGTTCGTTTGATAATTATTATGAATCAAATATCTGTCGATTAAAATAAATTTAGATTGTCATATGACAACAAATACTATTCTTGCGTAATTTGTTTGCGAATTCTACTTAAAGAAAATTTTGTAATACCTAAAAAGGAAGCTATATGCACTAATGGAACTCTTTTAATAAGGGTAGGATATTTTTCTAAAAAATCCAGATATGAGGTTTTAGCATCCTGACTTATTAGTTTTCGTTGAAAGTTGGTTTTTGCTAACAAGGTTTTGTTAGTTATAGCTTGCATTATACTATTCCAACTAGAAATTTTTTCAGAAAACATCTTCCATACATCCCTAGAAATTAGAATTGTGGTACAGTCAGTTTCAGCAATAATTGTCCCTGAACTAGGTATATACTCATTAAAACTATTGATATTGGTCACAAAATCGCTTTCTGACATAAATAGTGAGGTGATTTCGTTACCTTCTTTATCATAAAAAAAATATCGAAAAACACCTGATATTATAAACCCTACCTCATTTACATTTCTACCAGCTTCCACAAAAATGGCTCCCGTTTTAAACCTTTTAAACACTGATTGTTCTAAAATTAGTGTGATATCGTCATTAGATAGGTGACCAAATTTTTTGAGGTAGTCGATTAATTCATTTTGTTCTGTCATTGTAGTTAATTACTGAATGTTTTTACTCTTAAAAGTAAGGATCTTGTGTTTGAAACGTAGCTAGTAAAAAGATAGTATCTTTTCAGATTAACGCAAAGCCAAATTTTTTCTTTCTTTCTTTCTTTCTTTCTTTTTCTCTTTTCAAGACTCAAATTTAAAAATTTGATCATCTTCTTAATAAGAATTTACTTTTTAATTTAGCAGATGTTAGATATGTTTTATACACCCATCAGGTAGATTGTATATGTAAGGAATTCCTGTTAGCAATATTATACTTTGCCTCTATCAAAAACGTCGATTTGACATTTGTTTTGGTGAAAAAATGACAATATGTCTTGAAAATAGGCAACAGAACAAATTATTTTAATAAAAAATATAGTATAAAATATGGTTCATCTATTTTGGTATTTTTTTTGTTTTATTGACGTCGAAATCAATATAGATTTCAAATTTGAAATAATGTTTAATTTAAAATTTTGTAATTATGAGCAATTTAGTTAGTGTTCCTAAAAACGGAAGTTTAGCGAACAGTAATTCAAATCAACACTTTCCGACATTGTCAAATTGGTTAGATGATATTTTTAATCGAGATCTACCATCAGTATTTAACTCAAACTTCAATACTGGAATTACTTTGCCAAAAGTAAATATTAAAGAAACTGCTGATGCTTTTATGGTAGACATGGCAGTTCCAGGTCTGAAAAAGTCAGATTTTCATATTGATATTGACAATAAAATTTTATCAATTTCTACAGAAACTAAAGAAGAGAGTGAAGAGAAAGAAGAAAATTATACTCGTAGAGAGTTTGGTTACGCTTCTTTTAAACGAACCTTTACTTTACCTGAAAGTGTGAATGATGAAAAAATTAATGCGAGTTATAACCAAGGTATTTTGAGCATTCTATTACCAAAAAAAGAAGAGGCAAAACAAAAGCCTGTAAGAAGCATTAAAATATCATAATTGAATCATTAATTTTTGATTGAAGAATGTAGTATTTTAAAGGAGACCGATTAATCGGTCTCCTAAATACTTCTGATTTAATTTAATTTTTAAAATTTAAAGAGATGAAAAAATATGTTTTATTATTTATGATTGGCTTAGTAAGTGTCAATTGTAATAGTCAGGATAGTGAGATAAAAAATACGGAATCAAAGGAAATCGATGAAAAAGTAGTAAAAGAACCAAAAGGTAATTGGGAAGTAAATAAAGAGTTTGACGAAAATGGAAATTTAATTAGATATGACAGTATTTATTCCTGGTCTTCTAATGATAAGTACGATAATCTATCATTGTCAGAGCGTGATAGTTTGATGCAATCTTTTAAATCTAGATTTTTCACCAAGTTTTCGGGATTTAAAAATCAAGGGTTTGAAGATGTTTTTTCTAAAGATTCACTTTTTAGCAACCATTTTTTTAATGATGATTTTTTTGAAAGTGATTTTGGTTCAGAATTTATGGATATCGACAAAATCAGGCAACAGATGATTACCAGGCAGAAATTGTTTTTAGAAAAATATCAGTCAGACTTTAATAAACCTGAAGACGAAAACTAAATAGTTTTCGTCTTTTCCTTTTTTGAGTTGGGTTATTTTATAGCCTTTCCTAAAAATGTAGTCTAAAGATTTTTTTGTTATTTCTATTGAATCTTTTTTTGAAGCAGTTTGACTTCATCTGATTGAAGTGTTTAAATATATATCGAGTACTAATGATTTTATGTATGACGTCGTATAGATTAAGTTGAATATTATTTCCTAATTTATGATGTAACTTTTTACCATCTTCTATAGGCAATTAAAACTTTATGAGTACCCAAAAAGGCTAAAGGATGAATTTATTTATAAGTCATAATGATTGTTTGTTATTTTAGATATTCTGTTTAATCTATCGTATTTGAAAATGTAATGAGAAGTTTTGCTAGTAGTATTACAATCTACAGGGTGAATTCCTGTAATTTATATAAATGATAAAGCATGATTGTGTCATAATTACTTGTAATAGCTAACATTTTGCGCAATAAGTGAAGGCTAATTCCAAGAAAGTATGCTAAGTTTATTTATTTCTTTTTTTTTGAGTTATAGTCCATTCAATTTTTCTTGACTTTGCATATTCTTTAATTGTACTTAAACCTATTTTTTTTCTTCTTTTATCTACAAATTCAGGTTGGCTTATTTCGTAAAATACGGGTTCTTCATTATCATAGTTGATTTGCGTACCATATAATTGAGCTTTATTAGAATTAATCAACATTCTATCAATTAGTCGAGCATAATGAATTGATTGTGATTCCTTTTTTAAAACAGAATTTTTTAATAACGATGCATACTTTTCTTTAGAAGTGATACTTCCATGTTGTAAAACACCCCATAGAGCTGTATTTGCTAATCTACCAATTTGAGAAATTCCTAACCAGCCATATGTATCTATAATATTTGTCACTTCTTTTTCAAGAATCTTATCTTGCGCTTCTACAACCTCCCAAAAATATTCATAAGCATCAGAATCTTTTCCAAGTTTTTTTTCCGCCTCAATATAGATACGCCTAAAAGTTTGATCTTTCATAAATATCGTTTCTAATTCAGTTTTTAATGAATCTAACTGCTTTTTGGTCGGTATTTCAAAATGAAAACTTGTTTGAGAAAATAATGATGTTACTACAAAAAAGTATAGTATTGTAAATAAATATTTCATATCTAAATTTTAAATGAGTGTGAATACAAATAAACCTTTAGTTGAACTAAGGGTTAGTTTAATTTTAATGACTAGTGTCAATTGTAACCTAGGTTTCTACTTATTTTTTTTATTAAAATATCTTCTTATTAAATAGTTTCTTAAAATGCTCAATACAGTTAGATAAGTTGTAATAATTATATTTTTTCCTGAATTATTCTCCACTTCCAATACCGGGAAAATAATATGTAGCGAGACCATAGTTATAACAAAGTCTACGGTTACATTAAAAATACTTTCCATGAATGATTGTTTTTTAGTTTGCATCTTTAAATATTATAACTTCAGAAGACATAGCATGTTTATATAATTTAATAATTCGGTATCCAAATTTTTTTGAATTGATTTCGATAGTATCAATGTTTTTTTCAATTTGAAACGATACTGCAGGTGTGATAAATTGGGTTATATTTTTATATATTTTATGACTTTCCATATGATAATGCCCACAATATATAGTGATCTTGTTGGAACTAGATGTTAATATATTTATAACCTTGTCTTGGTTAATTAGCTTACCTATGGCATCTACTTTAAGATTAAGTCCAATAATTGGGTGATGAATAAAAATTATCATAGTTTTTGAAACCTTGAGTTCTTTTTCAAGCCATAAGAGTTGTTTATCATCGATAATACCTTTTGAAGAATCTAGGTATATGTATTTATAAAATTTTCTTGAGTCGGCTCGGTAAATTTTTTTTGAACTACTATTTATTCCATTAAAATAATATTTAGATAATATTGAGAACTTATCGTGGTTACCAAGGGTAATTGATAATTTTCTTTTATTTAATCGCTTGAAAAAATATTCTATCCCTTCATTTTCTCCAATATCACCAGTACACACAACTTGAGAGATATCTCTACATTCTATATCTTTTAAAATAATATCAAGACGTTTTCTAGCTACTGATTTATTTTCAAATGGGTAGGATTCGTCTAAATGTAAATCTGTAATTTGAGCTATTTTATACACTATAATTGATATTTAAGTACATCAAAAATAATTTCATATTAAGTTTAGCAGTTATAAAATCTTGCTCATTTTAAAACATTTTTCTGTATGTTGTGGGTGAAAGACCTACAAACTTTTTAAAAATATTTGAAAAATAAGGTAAACTATCAAAACCACAGGAAATTGCAATTTCAAAAATAGAATCCTTTGAGTATCGAAGTTTATTCTTTGCATTTTCTAATCGAATAGCAGTTAAATATTCAAGGGGTGTATTCCCGTTTATTTCTCTGAAGAGTCTATGTAAATGATATTTACTAATCCCAATATCCTTACTAATTTTCTCAAGTGATATTTTATCTCTAAAATTATCATTCAGGTATTTTTTTGTTTCTATAATTGATTTGTATAATTCTCTTTTAGTATCATGCTTTATTATTTTTAACTTTTTAAAGTTGGTGTCAATTGAGACTTGTTCCTGAATAATTAGTTCAGAAATTGTCAAGAATAACTCTTCAATTTGTTGATTTAAATGGACTTGGTCATGTTCATATAAATAAACTATTTTATGAAGTAAGTTTTTGACTTTTTGATTAGAACTTTTATGAATTATTTCAAGAAATTGTAATGAAGAGTTATCACCAAGGTAAAAATGTGATATTTCATTAATTAGCTTAGGTGATAAGAACAATGATAAACCTTTCGTTCCTTTTTTAGCTTCGGTAATAATTTGACAATCGTTTAAAATTACATATTCACTTCTTGAAACTTTGATATCTTTATGACCAATGTTGTAATATTTAGTGCCGTCAATAACATATTTTAATGTATAGGTAGACTGGTAAGTAATTGAAACTCTTTCAGAATGATTAGAATACAATATTTTATTTTCCATTTGATTGGAAAAGGTGGGGGTTGAAGTTATTTCTTCAAACTGAATCATATGAGTAAAGAATTGTTGTTTTAAGTGGCAATGTTCAGTATATGAAACGCATCATAAGTATACAATGATTTCGATTCAACATTGAGCCAAATTTTAATTTTTATGTATAGTTTTTTAACTAAATATAATCAAATTAAAAATTTAGCGGTTTTTGAAAAAGACTGGACTTTTCGATTTCTCAAAAGCTTGCTATGTTTTTTACATAGTTGCACCTAGTTTTCTATTATTTCGGCTTTTAAAATACTTTTATCTATGTCAAGTTTAAAGTCATTTTGTGAGGATCTTATTTTTAAAAAAACAACTCCTTCATTAACAGCTCCTATGTAAAATGATTGATTAGCAATTAAACTGTCATTTCGAAAAATATCCATCGAAAAATGTCGAAAATCTTTTTTATCAATTTCTTTTAAATCTTCTTTTAGGTTCTTTTGGGTTAAATTTGCAGATCTAATTTCAATAAGCACATTTTCTTTAATGTAGTCGTACATCATATCAACATATCCTTTTTCTTTTTTTGGATCATTTTGATACTCTTTATAAATAGGAAATGTGCTAGCTTCTAAATAGTTCGTATTATTTTTCTCAAGGTGTAAAAATATTGTGTTGGGTCTATTATTATAAGTTTTTATTAATTCCTTTTTATCGTATCCTATTTCCTCAAATTCTGGAGTTTCTTTATGACTGCTTAAAAATCGTTCTAACAGTTCGTTTTTATTTAATTCAGTGTATTCATCCTTTATATTTAGAGTAAATCCGGTAATTGGATCTGCAATTATTTTGTCGTTATTTGAAGTACAAGAAAAAAGAATAAAAAGAGATAATATAATAGTTGTTTTTTTCATTTTGTTTTAAATTTTTGAGCTATTGTATACAATGGTTTGTGTATGAGTAGTGGCTGGTTTTTACTCACAAACCTTTCGGTTTTGTACTGATCTTTTTTTATGTTTGTACTTTCGTTTTGTTACTTAAACCGCTATTAATTAGGATGTTTTGTTAGCATATGTTTTTATTTTCCATAAATAAATCTTAAACCATTTGTGAAACCCACTCCAAAAATGGTACGATGAGTTTCATTTTCAATAACTTCTGATTCAAGCTTTAAATTTGATATATTTTTCTGTTTTAAAAATTGAATGAACTCTTCCTGATAGTTATTTGTTCTAACATCTAATTCTCCTGAAGCCATATATAATTTTATCCGTTTGTTGAAATTTAAACTTTTACTTGAAGCTTGATTAACTAATAATTTGTCTTTATACCATAATGAAGGTCCTAATAGTAAATATCTGTTAAAAAGATGTGGTTTGTCTAAGAAAGCATATGAACCAAAAAGTCCTCCGTAAGAGTGACCATACATAGCTCTATCTTCCTGTTTAGTTCTAAATTCTTTTTCGATAAATGGGAAAAGTTCAAATTCGAGGAAGTCACTAAATTTTGATGCACCACCTGTCGGGTCAACATCATTATTCCCCATTCTTAAGTCTTTATCCTCTACAGGTGTCAAATCTCTGCTTCTTAACCTATAAAAGTTCTTGTAATCCGTATTATAGGCAATTCCCACAACCAATATTTCTGGAATTAGCTTATCTTTAATAAGTCTTTGTACTATGTAGCTGACACCTCCAAAGTTTGTTTCTGCATCAATTACATATAAAACAGGATAAGTTATATCCTTATTCTGAAAATAACTTTTGGGATAAGAAATTTTAATTTGATATTTCTGATTGTTAAATTTTGAGATTAATTCTTTAACGTCAGTATTTGCAATAGTAACCTGAGAAGTTCTTTTCAAACTGTCAGACAATCGAATTTGAGTTTCAAGGTCGTTTATTTTATTTCTTAAACTTTGATTTTCAATTTTCAGGTTTGATTCATATTCATTCTTTTTATTACAAGCAATTAATAGGATGAATAAAGTAAGTAGGTAGAAATATTTTTTCATTCTTTAAGTGTATGCTGTTGGTTTAATATATGTGTCGTAGCAGAGCAAGACGTTATCTTGCTTTTTGATTTTTTTGCGCATTAGTTATTAACTTTTTAATTTTGCAAGCATTGCGCCTTGCCTAAAAGATATAAACTTTTCGATTCGCACTCAACTTTGATTTCATAGGACACGTTGTTAGCCACAGGTATTTTTACATTCTACAATTTTCTCCATAAACTTCTTTCCAATATTTAGTATTCTCTATAATGGTTTCTCCAATTTTTTTGCGAACTTCATTTTCTAATATATTCTTATGATCTCCAAAAACGAAATTCCCAAAATACATTTTTTCAGCCTTTGAAATATAATCATTCATCAATTCAGTTTCGCTATCAGTCTTTGGTTTAATTTTTAGAAATTTCATTCCTTTGTGTTCGTTCCATTCGTCTACATATGTTTCTATATATAATTTTGAACTTTCTAGGCTCACAAAACCTTTTTCATTTACTAAATAAATTTGTTTTCTAAAACCGTAAGGATAAATATTTTTCATCATTCTATCTCCACTTGCCCAATATGAATAGAAAATCAATTTAGAATCTTTTATTTCATATTCTCCTAATTCAATATTCTCACTACTACAATCTCCATCAAAATTAGATAGAATGTGTGTCAACAATTTATTATTATTTCTATATAATTCAATAAATTCAGTTTGTTCATTTTCATTAATAGTAACAGTAATAATTTTAAATTCTGTCCCATTTATTATTTTCTTTACGGTTTGAGAAAAACCAAAATTTATACATAAAAATATAGTAATTAGAAGGTTTATCTGTTTCATCTTTCTTCTGACTAACGTAAAAATACATCACTGATTTACAGTTATTTGCAAATCATCATTAGTTAATCCAAATTTATCAATTTGTTTTCTAATTCTTTTGACCAGACCTAGTTTTCTTTTTTGGTCGAGGTAGAGATAGTCTTCTGGATTTTGATATGGGATTCCTTTAGTGACCATATTCCAAATTATG
>NZ_BAABCW010000027.1:0-53008 GCF_039539305.1 Aquimarina addita
ATGCCTATTCGGAATTGGGGAATAATTTTAAATCAATTTTTAACTATATTTGATGAAAGGGTTCAACTTTAAATAAAAGTCAAACCCTCTTTATTTTAAACTTACACACTTAATGGGATAGTGTCTATCCAGATTACTAGTTATTAATCAATCTAAATTCAGTTCTTCTGTTTGTAGCATGTTCTCGTTCTGTACAAGAAACTCCATCAGAACATCTGTTTTTTAGTTTGTTTTCACCATAACCATTAGCTACTAAACGACTATCATTAACACCTTTAGAGATTAAATAAGTAACAACAGCTTGCGCTCTTCTATCAGAAAGTTCACTATTACTAGATTTAGATCCTCTGGAATCTGTATGAGAAGCGATTTCCATTTTTGCTCCAGCATTACTAGCTAATACAGGCATTAATCTTGTATCAATAATACTCTTAGCTTCGGCTGTTAATGTTGCGCTACCTAAATTCCAATTAATTGGCAATGCAGAATACTCAACTAAAGAACATTCAACTTCTTTCCAGGTTGTTAATCCTCCTTTTTGAGAAAGTGTTTCTTTGCTAACGGTTTTAAATGTTGCAGGAACTACTACTTCTTCTACATATGCATCCTTTACCATCACTGTTTTAGTAATCGTTGCATATTCAGCAGGAATTTCCTCTTCTACTACTTTGGCAGGCTGTGCTACTACCTTTTTAGTATAGGTTCCTGATTGCTCTGCAATAGCAGTACTGGAAGTCGTAGCATCACTACCTAATGTAGTAACAGGAACAGTAGTAAATTCTGCAGGATACCCTTTATAACACCAATAGCGACAATCATCAGGATTACTTGATGCACAATCGGGTGCTGGTGCTCCTAACTCCCATTGAGCATATGCTGCTTTAATTTCTACAGTTTCCGCTCCGGTTCCAAACTCAGCAGGAATCACTTTAAGCGTAGAGGCTCCTTGTTTTTTTACAAAAGTTACTGTCTCTGTAGCGTATTTTGCAGGAATTACAGACATCTTTTTAGCAGCTTCTTTTACCAGTACTTTCTCAGTAACTGTTTCGTAAGTAGCAGGATAGGTTTTCAATTTCTTATATTCTGGAGTAATTTGAACTTGAACTGTTTCATTTTTATAAATATCAGGAGTAGTACAACGCACATAACATTTCCCCGGTTCCGGATTAGCGGGTAAGTCTTGTGCTTTTACCGTAGCTCCTGCTGTCAGAAGAACGAGTAATAAAGTGAATTTTTTCATAGTTGATTATTTTGTGATTATTAATTCTTATAAAGATACGAAAATATGTAATCGAAAGGAAATGTTAAAAAACAACAACTCATAAAGAATATACATTTTCGATGACTTGTATCTTTATCCGATAAATGGCAAATTAAAAACTAGATCATACTGGTTCTTATATTTTTCTTTCTCCTTTTAATTCTATAATTTTAACCAAATCATTGAACTTTATTAAAACTCAACGCTATGTTTGAACTTAAATGCAAGGAAAGATCTAACTACCATTTCACATTAAAGGCTAAAAATGGTCAGGTAATTTTAAGTAGTGAAATTTATGAGAGTAAATCTGCTGCTATTCAAGGAATAAAATCTGTTCAAAAAAACGCTGCTGAAGACGGGAGATACGAAAGAAAAACGTCAAAAGACGGTAAATTTTTCTTTAATTTAAAAGCTGGTAATGGACAGGTAATCGGAAGTAGTCAGATGTACTCTTCTGAATCGGGAATGGAAAATGGTATCAAATCCGTATTAGAAAATGCTCCAGAATCAAAAACAATGGAACTTTAGTATACGTATACTCATAAAGCTATTCCTATTTAAACAAAAGGATAGCTTTATTTTATTAGAAGGAAGACAATATTGTTAAAAAATATTCATGCATCGTTGCAGTATAATCTAAATGTGTAACAAATCTTAGTTTTCCCTCTCCCATCCCATAAAAATGAATATTTTTCTTAGCCATTTTAGCAATAAAATCCTCTTCGTTTCCTGTAATTGTAAAAATAACAATGTTTGTATCTATAGGTGCAACATTTTTAACAAAGGACAATCCCTCTAACGCTTCTCCTATTTCTTTTGCTTTTTTATGATCATCTGCTAATCTATCGATGTGGTGATCAATAGCGTATAATCCCGCAGCGGCCATATATCCTATTTGACGCATTCCTCCTCCAAGTAGTTTTCTTACTCTAATTGCTTTATTCATAATGGATTGCTTACCAAGTAATAAGGAACCCATAGGCGCTCCTAGGCCTTTACTTAAACAAACCGAAATAGTATCAAAAACCTCACCATATTGTTTTGGATTTTCTCCTTTAGCTACTAATGCATTCCACAATCTCGCTCCATCTAAATGGAATCTCAGGTCATTCTGTGTACATATATTTCTGATTTTTTTAATCTCTTTAAAATCATAGCAAGCGCCTCCCCCTTTATTAGCAGTATTTTCAACACAAACTAAACTAGTTAATGGGCTGTGGTAAAAATCAGGAGGATTGATTGATACAGCGACTTGATCTGCTGTAATCATACCTCTATGACCTTGTATTAATTTACAAGAAACCCCACTATTAAATGAAACTCCTCCTCCTTCATAATTATAGATATGGGCATAAGCATCTGCAATCAATTGCTCTCCAGGTTGTGTATGCAATTTAATTGCTGCCTGATTTGCCATCGTACCTGATGGAAAAAATAAAGCAGTATCCATTCCAAACATCGCAGCAACCTTTTCTTCTAAAATATTGACAGTAGGATCTTCCTTATATACATCATCCCCCACTTCTGCATTCATCATTGCATCAAGCATACCTGATGTAGGCCTGGTTACTGTATCACTTCTGAGATCAATTATCATATACGGAGTAATTTGAAATAATATTTTTTACAATTAACCAGACTAAAATCCAAAATCAAAGACAACTTTTGATAATTCATTATAAATAATGATCAATACAATATCGTTAATTCTACCGCCTGCATCTAAAATTTTCTTATTAAAATAATCTTAATAAATCGTATTCAACTTCTCTTATTTTTCTAAAAATTATATTAAAAAGAATCAGTAGATAATAAAAAATTAAAATTATAAAATAATAGTAAAATTACTTCTTACTGAGCTCTTAAATCTTATTTTTGTCAAAAATAATTGAATTATGATTAATACTGAGACGATACTAGATCTTAGAGAGCGCCAGGTTGCGTTAAGGAGGTATCTTTGACATTGATGCCAAACTTATTGAAATAGCAAACGAAGAAGAAAAAACATTTGCTCCTGATTTCTGGAATAATGCACAAGAAGCAGAAAAACTAATGCGTGCCTTAAATTCAGAAAAAAAATGGGTCAGCGAGTATGAAAAAAGTGTCACTCTCGTAGAGGATCTTGATGTACTCTATGAATTCTACAAAGAAGGAGATGCTACTGAAACTGAAGTACAAGAACGTTATACTAAAGCATTGGAACTTATCGAAGATCTTGAGTTCAAGAACATGTTAAGTGATGAAGGTGATAGTATGAGTGCTGTACTACAAATTACAGCTGGTGCAGGCGGTACTGAGAGTTGTGATTGGGCAAACATGTTAATGCGTATGTATTTAATGTGGGCAGAGAAACAAGGATACAAAGTTAAAGAACTTAATTATCAAGGGGGTGATGTAGCTGGAATTAAAACGGTGACCTTAGAAATTGAAGGCGAATATTCCTTTGGATGGCTTAAAGGTGAAAATGGAGTACATCGATTAGTTCGGATTTCTCCTTTTGACAGTAATGCTAAAAGACATACATCTTTTGCTTCTGTATATGTCTATCCGCTCGCGGATGACAGTATTGAAATAGAAATAAATCCATCTGAATACGAAATCATAACGTCCAGATCAAGCGGTGCGGGAGGGCAAAATGTAAATAAAGTAGAAACTAAAGTACAACTAACCCACTTCCCTACCGGAATTCAGATTTCTTGTTCGGATTCTAGATCTCAACACGATAATAGAGAAAAAGCATTGCAAATGCTCAAATCTCAATTATTTGAATTAGAACTCAAAAAACAACAAGAACAACGTAATGAAATTGAGGCCTCTAAAATGAAAATAGAATGGGGATCTCAGATACGTAACTATGTGATGCATCCTTATAAATTGGTAAAAGATGTAAGAACGGCCGAAGAGACTGGAAATGTGGACGCAGTTATGGATGGAGATATTGATGCATTTCTAAAAGCATTCTTAATGATGATGGGACAAAGAAATGAGGAATAATATCAGGTACATCATAAATAGATTATGAAACTTCTAAAACTGATAGTGTTTTAGAAACAAGTAAACAAAAATCATAAAAGTATAATGACAACCATTTACCATAATCCCAGATGCAGTAAGTCAAGGCAATGCCTTGCTATTTTGGAAGAGCAAAAAGAAGAGGTTACTAATATAAAATATCTAGATACTCCTTTAATTAAAGAACAATTAACAGAAATTATTCAGCTTCTCAATATACAACCAAAAGAACTCATCAGAACTAATGAAACTATCTGGAAAGAAAAATTTAAAGGGAAAGATATGACTGACGATGAACTTATAAAAGCGATGTGTGAGCATCCTAAATTAATAGAGAGACCTATTGTTATTAAAAATAATAAAGCTATTATAGGAAGACCTCCAGAAAAGGTTACCGAAATTTTGAAATGAAAGAAAGCCCTGAAAATTTAGATTTTCAGGGCTTTTTTATCTTATTATTTATACTATTGTAGACAAAATCATTACTGATCCCTCCAATCGTCCGTATAATCAATAGCTCCGAACTCAGTCAAAACTTTATCAGTAACTATAAACCAATCATAATCTACGGATTTAATCAAAGATGGTCCAATATCAGATCCAGGACTAAATCTAAAATGAAGTTCTTCTATATCTCCTCCAATTATAAAATCTTTTAACTTTACAGCTACTAATACCCATTCATTATTTGTTTCTCTAATACTGAACTCTCTTCTATCAGATGATCCATAATAAATTTTAAAACGTGGATTTTCTCCGGATCGAGTTCGCATCCAAAAATGAAGAACAGGGTTATTATTAAATTTATCAGGGTCTAATAAATTAGATAACTGATCTTGATTATTACTACCAGGAAAAATTGTTGTTTCATAGACATATAAGTATGCCCTAGAATTAAGTGTTAAATCATTATATTTAAGATTCAAAAATGTGTTTCCAAAAGGAACTCCCTGAATGGTAGGTTGTTCACTGATATCATCAATTGTATTTATTGATTCTGCATCAATATTTCTTACATATTCTGTTGAATACTCATCAAAATCAAAAAACTCTACATACTCACCATCAATGTAGGCAACACCTTCTTTTGAACTACCAATAGAATCACCATTATACACTAGTACCGTGTATAAACCTGTTGGTAAACTTGACGGAAATAAAAATTCAACAGAGTTCAGTTCCTTTTCTATAATAACAGCCTCTATACCCTCTACTACAATCTTAGTTGTCAAATTAAGATTTTCTCCAATAAGGATTCCGGGAACATCCTTAGATATTACATTAGGCCAGGCAATTACTTCTGGCAGAATAGGAGTATCTACAAATGTTAATGTAATTGAAGTAGTTTTTTTAATAGGAATATTATTAGCATTAATTACCGTAAATTCTAAATCATGATCTCCCTTTAACGCTCCTGTATATTGTCCTGTTGACGCTCCTGGCACTATAATGATTTCATCACCTGATTGATATACCTTATCATTATATTCTAAACTACCTTGACTAGATGTAACATATGTCATTATATACTCTGAAGTTCCGACTGTTTCTATAAGTTCAAAATTTATTACAGTTGCTGTATTAACCTCTACTTCATCTGTAATCGACAATTGTGAGGTAAATGAAAAATCAGGAATTTCTAAAACTTCAATGGTTAAACTTTTTTCTAATACTACACCTAAACTACTGGTGATTGTAAACAAGACAGTAACATCTCCTCCACTAACACCCTCAAAGTTAAAGATGACTTCATTAGAGTCAACCAATGTCTTCACCTCCTCTGGTAAAAAAACATCTCCATCCACTATAAAATTACCTAAACCAGTAGTATTTGAGTTGTCAACAACATAAGAAATATCATAATTAGCATTACTTATTTCTGAAATAGAAAAATTCAAATCCAACCTTTCACCTTCATAAATTGTTATTTGATCGGGTTCAATACTAAAACTAAAAGCTGTATCATTTACATTATAAACGAGAGAAAAATCTTGTTCTCTTCCTTCTTTATCTTGTATAGTAATGGTAACATTATTGACTCCAATAGTAGTCGCTACATATTCTATAGTATTTTTAGGTTCTATGACTAAATCAACAAACTCATCTTCTTCAATTTTCTCAGAATCAACATAGTAGTAACCTGAACCTTTCGTATTTCTATATTTTAGTTGATAGCTACCTGTAGCAATGGTTCCACCTAGTGTTATTTTAAAACTAGTAGATGTAGATGTATCTAGAAAAGATTCTATTATTGTTTTTTCAAATTCTACTTTAAACTGTTCTATTGAGTTTCCATCATCATCGCTTTTACAAGCTGTAATTATCAATAACAAAAGAACAGTCAAAGATAAAAACTTATACATTTTATTCATAAACTTAATTAATTATCAGATGAATCTTAATTTGAAGGAACTCCTTCACTAATGGTCATGACATCATTATAAACTTCAACGTCATCGACTCTTATAACAAACTGCGATCCACTATTCCCTGTGGTTACAGGATTATGAGAACCTGTAAAAAAAACTTCGTTACTTGCTGGCATTGTAAAAGTAAACTCCATAACATCTACAGCTGGATTTGTATCATGAATAGATATCAGACATTGAGTATCTTGACTAAAACCCCAACACGTAGTTCCAAATGCAATATCTCCTGCACTTAAAATTGCGTTACCTGGATTTCCATTTCCTCCCGATTGCATTGCTACTGATATCTCTGCTCCTGCAGGAGCAGTTAATAATCCCGTGGATCTATTAAATCCTGTCACAACCGGTGTAGATGATGTCACTGTAATAGTTGCTGTCACAGTATCTACACCACCAAGATCATCTGTTACTGTTAGCGTCACGGTATACTCGTCTGGAGTATTATATGTAATAGAGTTAATTGAAGGAAACGTAGTATCTACATCAGATTCTCCATCACCATAATTCCATTCGGATTTTACAATGGTTCCATCAGAATCTTCTGAACTTGTATTATCAAATGTTACAGAAAATGGTGCTTCACCGCTAATAGATCCAGGTGTAAAACTAGCTGTAGGAGGATTGTTTACAATGATCGTTCGTTCTGCCTGAACTGCTGCATTATTATCAACATCTACTGCTGTATACACAACTTGATATTCACCAGGCGTATCTAATAACAATGCATCAGTATTAATTTCCAAACTATATGCATCGTCTACCGTAGCTCCCAGTTCTTCATATATTCCATTAAGCTGAATGATCTGTGGATTATCTCCTTGTAGTACTAGTATGTCGGAAACTTCAATTTGCACAGATTGTTCTACAACAACTCCTAAACTATTGGTTATAGCAAATATGATATCAACAGTTCCTAAAGTTACTCCTTCAAATTGCCATTCAAATTCACTCGAATCTGTTATGGTTTGCTTATCTTCTGGAGTAATAACTTCTCCATCAACCTTCACCGTACCTGACCCCGTATTTTCTTCATCTAACACATATGAAATTTCATAATTCGCAGAATTTTCTGCAGTAATATTTATATTAAAATCGAGGATGCCTCCTACATATGTTGTTGCTTCTTCTGGTGTTATATCAAAAATAAACCTATTATCTGTTACACTATAAATAAGAAAAAAATCTTGTTGCCTGTTTCGACTATCTTGTAAGGTAAGTGTAACATTATTCTCTCCCGCTGTAGTACTTACATATCCAATACTAAATTCTGACCCTGCTGGTAAATCTACAAAAACACCTTCCTCTACTCTTTCTGAATTTACGAGATAATAACCTGAACCTTTGGTAACATCATATTTCATTTGATAATCTCCAGCCTCAATAGATTCTTCAATTAAAATCTTAAAATTAGTAGCTTCTGCTGTATTCAAAAATGATTCTATTGTAGTTTCATTAAATTCTACTTTATAAAGTGCTACTAAATCATCAGAAATTTCTTTGTTACAGGAGCTAATCAAAGACCACACAACGATACTTACTAACAGATATTTATAAATTTTTTTCATATTTTGATTATTTCAATATCAATTTAACTCCTAATCCCATATATGGTGTAAATTCACCGACATCGCTATTCAGGTGATATGTTTCATTTATTTTTATAGTAAGTGCTATCGTTGGAATTAAATAAATATCTGCATCAAGCCCAGCATAAAAACCAAATACTATTTTACTTGGCTCTATTAATTCTGTATTCAGCACTTCATTATTTTCCAATATGTCATCGCCACCATTCACTATCTCTGATCCGGCAGTAGCTCCTCCTCCCACAGCTAGTGCAAAAGTTCTTTTATTATTTCTTAATACATCAAAAAAGAAACCAGCATTAAAAGAATACAATCGAACTGGCACTTCAATATCTTCATAATCAAGATTAGTAAAATTAGATTGAAAATTAAGCTGTAGGTAGTCAAACTCATTAACCTTATAATCTAATGTCGCCATTCCTCCAAAACCTCCCTGCACATACCCACCTGTTAAGGAGAAAGCAAGTTTATGACTCTGAGCCTCGGCGGATATCGATATTAAAGAAAATAAAATAAATATATTTAAAAATGATCTCTTATTAATAAAAGTTTTTTTCATGATTTTTTAACTAGGTTTTTACGTAGATGTAAATTTACCAAAATGTAGCAGAATTCATAACAAAAAAAGTGTTTTACCATCAGTAATTCTTTTAATATCAAAATAGATCGATAAACTACATTAAAAACCAATACTATAAGTGGTAAAAAACTCTTTTTTACTGCCAATATTTTTGTTATTAAGTAAAATTATATTTTAAAATCTCCATTGAAGTATAGTACAATATTCAAATACAATTTATTCATAGCCTAAAATAGCTCCTTTTACTGATATAAAATTAACACCCTTTTAACTCGTATAATCTAAACCTAATTTTACTTTTAACCTTTAATTTTTTACTACCCTGTTTTAAGTTTGTCATCATATATAAAAATAAAAAAGGAATGAAAAATCAGTGTCTGGTTCTATTGCTTATACTTATTGCTATTCCTTGTTTTTCACAACAACAAAATCAACAAAGACAAATCAAAATATCTGGCAAAATAATTGACCAGGATACAAAGGAGCCGTTAGAATATGCTACAATTTCTTTTTATAGTCCAAGACAAAAAAAAATTGTTAATGGCGGAATTACAACTACTGATGGTACATTTTCTATAGAAATACAATCTGGAATGTATACGGTCATAATGGAATATATTTCATTTAAAACTAAGAAATTACAAAAGCAAAAATTAATTGACAATACCGATCTGGGAGTAATTGCATTAAGTCTGGACACAGAATCACTGGATGATGTACTGATCATTGCAGAAAAAACGACAGTAGAAATCAAACTTGATAAAAAAATTTACAATGTAGGTCAGGACTTGACCGTAAGTGGTGGAACCGTCAGCGATGTATTAGACAATGTCCCTTCGGTTTCTGTTGATGTAGAAGGAAATGTTGCTTTAAGAGATAATGATAATGTTACTGTTTTGATTAATGGAAAACCCTCTGGCCTTGTTGGGTTAAATAGTACAGATGCTCTAACACAATTACCTGCTGATGCTATTGAACGTGTAGAAGTGATTACATCTCCTTCTGCAAGATATGACGCTGAAGGTACCGCTGGTATTATAAATATTATTTTACGCAGAAGTAAATTGCAAGGTCTTAATGGTGCATTAACTGTAAATGGAGGCCATCCATTATCAGCTGGAGTTTCTGGAAACTTAAATTACAGGACAGGAGATTTGAATTTTTTCACTACATCTGGTTATAATTATCGGGAAGCCCCGGGAAACTCATTAGCAGAAACATTTTTTATCGCCTCAGAAAATTTTCTCATAGAAGATAGAGAATTTGACAGAATCCGAAATGGGGTCAATGTTAATGTCGGTGTAGAATGGTATATTAATGATAGTTCTTCTATCACTTCATCTTTCTTATATCGTTTTAGTGATGATGAAAATAATACAACAAATGTAATCACAGAAATAGATGCGGATAATAATTTAGAAAACAGCATACGATTTGATCCTGAAATAGAAGACGACACAACTAAACAATATTCATTAAACTATACCAAAGATTTTGAGAAGACTGGTCACAAACTTACATTTGATTTTCAAACTGAACTGAGCAGCGAAGAAGAAGATTCAAGAATAACGCAGCAAAATGATCCCCGTATAGAACTGGTTAACACGTTAGAAAAACAGAACCGTACACTTATACAAACGGATTACGTACTTCCATTAGGAGAAAACAGTCAATTCGAATTGGGTTATCGAGGTAATTTTAATGAACTAGATACTGAATTTCTTGTACAATTTGACACTAGCGGACTTATAACTGTTGATAATAATCTTTCTAATGATCTACGATATAAAGAGCATATTAATGCGGTCTATACACAGTTTGGAAATAAAACAGGCAAACTCTCTTATCTTTTAGGCATTCGAGTTGAGAACACTAAAATTACCATTGATCAGAAAACTAATGGTGATTTTGAAAAAAAAGATTACACAGATGTATTTCCGACGATAAACCTAGGATATGAAATTTCTGAGGATCAAAGTTTTGTATTGGGATACAATCGTAGAATCAGCAGACCCCGAAACCGGTTTATCAACCCATTCCCATCACGATCCAGTGCCACCAATATTTTTCAAGGAAATCCTGATCTGGATCCTAGTTATTCTAATGCTTTTGACCTGGGATATCTTAACCGAATTGGCAAATTAACATTAAATAGCTCGATCTATTATAATCGATCTACTCAAGTTTTTACTTTTATATCAGAAGATACTGGTGATGTAGCTACTATAGGAACTAATGCAGACGGCAGTTCTATTGTTGTTCCTGTTATCAGGAGAACTCCAATTAACTTATCAAATTCTGATCGATATGGATTTGAGTTTACGACTACTTACAATCCTTCTAGAAAATGGAGACTTAGTGCTAATTTAAATGCGTTTCAAAATAGTATTAAAGGAACATTTAATGAAATATCACTGAATGCGGACATTTTCAGTTGGTCCGCAAGGTTAAATAATAAGATTACGCTTCCTAAACAGATTGATTGGCAAATGACAGCAATTTATAGAGGACCCAATGAGAATGCACAGACTAAAAGTGAAGGTATTTTTAGTATGAATCTGGCATTTAGTAAAGACCTTTTTAAGGAAAAAGCTTCTATAACGTTTAATGTGAGGGATCTATTCAATTCTAGAAAAAGGATCAGTAGAGCTATCACAGAAACATTTACATCATACAACGAATATCAGCGCAGAGTACGAAGTTTCAACTTATCATTTACCTACAGATTTAACCAGAAAAAGAAAAGAGAACGTTCTAGAGAAGATGGTAATGATGGAGGTGACGATTTCGAATAATAAAAATGAATATTTTGATACTGCTTGCCACTGTATACCTATATAAATGATCTTTTCTTAGTCTTAAATCCAAGTATACTTATAAAGAAATGATGCAAAAAAAAAGGAAGCCGAGATCGACTTCCTTTATATATATTTTATGAACTGCAAATGATATTAAGCCTCTTCTCTAGCTTTACGTTTTGCCTCCATTTTCATCTTAAAATTCTCAATAGTAGCTCCAAAAATCCAATAAGGGACTACAAAAGTTAATAAAAATATCATTAACCAAAATCCAATTGTAAGAATAGTTAAAAAGGCTAAAAAGCCGAGGTATTGATCAAATTCGAACATAGTAGTAATCTTATTTCAATTATTTGTCAAAGATAATAACTCTTCTATTTATCTCATAATATAATTTTGATTTATTTTAACCCTTATCCAAATTAATAAAAAAAATCTTTTAACCTTCAGCAAAACTATACTATAAGTACTTGCGAAGACTGATTATTAAATAATTATTCAATATCAAGAAAACATGAACTGTCAGTTTTCAAAATCATTTTAGCGATAGATTTTTCAACATAAGACTGATCTTTTTAAGCATTCCACATTGGATATGGCGTTCTGATGTCAAAATCGAATTACGAATCAGAAACAATTTAAAAAGTAATAGCTTTATTAAAAATTAGGGTAACAAATCCTTAAATTTGCACTTCGAAAAAATAAATCATCAATATTATGGCATATAGATTAGAAAAAGATACAATGGGCGATGTACAAGTGCCTGCTGATAAGCTTTGGGGTGCGCAAACAGAACGTTCCAGAAATAATTTTAAAATTGGTGCATCTGCTTCTATGCCCTTAGAAATAATCTATGGTTTTGCATATCTAAAAAAAGCTGCTGCATTTACTAATTGTGAGCTTGGTGTACTACCTATAGAAAAAAGAGATTTAATTGCACAGGTGTGTGATGAAATTCTGGAAGGTAAACATGATGATCAGTTTCCATTAGTCATCTGGCAAACCGGTTCTGGGACACAGAGTAATATGAATGTGAATGAGGTAATTGCTAATAGAGCTCATCAGCTTGCTGGTAAAACTATTGGAGAAGGAGAAAAAACTATTCAGCCTAACGATGATGTCAATAAATCACAATCTTCTAATGATACTTTTCCTACAGGAATGCACATTGCAGCATATAAGAAGATTTTAGAAGTTACCATTCCGGGTATTGAGCAGTTAAGAAATACACTAGAAAAAAAATCTATCGAATTTAAGAATGTTGTAAAAATTGGACGTACACATTTTATGGATGCTACTCCACTTACTATTGGGCAAGAATTATCCGGATACGTATCTCAATTAAATCACGGTATTAAAGCGTTAGAAAACACATTACCGCATCTAGCTGAAATTGCTTTAGGAGGTACAGCAGTAGGAACTGGTTTAAATACTCCAAAAGGGTATGCAAAAAGAGTATCTGAATTTATTGCTCAGTTTACCAGTTTACCTTTTGTTACTGCAGAGAATAAATTCGAAGCATTAGCAGCTCACGACGCTTTTGTAGAAACTCATGGGGCATTAAAACAATTAGCGGTTTCTTTAAATAAAATAGGTAATGATATTAGAATGCTTGCATCTGGACCAAGAAGTGGAATTGGAGAATTAATTATTCCAGCAAATGAGCCAGGAAGTTCTATTATGCCCGGTAAGGTAAACCCCACTCAGTGTGAAGCTTTAACTATGGTATGTGCACAGATATTAGGAAATGATGTTGCTATTAATGTAGGTGGTATGCAAGGGCATTTTGAACTTAATGTGTTTAAACCTGTCATGGCTGCTAATTTATTACAGAGTGCTCAACTTATTGGAGATGCTTGTGTCTCTTTTGATGAACATTGTGCGCAAGGTATAGCACCTAATCAGGCGAGAATTACAGAATTATTAAATAATTCACTAATGCTTGTTACAGCATTAAATACAAAAATAGGATATTATAAAGCGGCCGAAATCGCAAATACTGCGCATAAAAATGGTACTACTCTTAAGCATGAGGCAGTAGCTTTGGGATATGTTACAGAGCAAGAATTTGATGAATGGGTAAAACCAGAAGATATGGTAGGAGCTTTAAAATAGAAAGTTCTTTTCTGTTATATTTTCGCTTATAACTAAATATATAAAACTCATAGATTACTACATAATTGATAGTATATCTGTGAGTTTTTTTATTAAACACTAAATTATCTTAGAAAGAATTTAATTAATGTGACAAAGGATATATGTTATCATCCAGACATGCTTAATGAACTGAAAATCCCAACAAATTTGACACTAATTTTTTAAGCTTAACAAAAGATTTAGAACTTAACATTTATCTTTGAATTTGATATAAAAACAACACTAACATGAATCTAAAAGAAGCAAAAATATTAATCACAGGAGGAAACTCCGGAATCGGAAAAGCCACTGCTAAACTTTTAAAAGAGAAAGGAGCTCAAGTTATTATTTCGGGTAGAAATGAGAATACTCTTCAACAAACTGCCAATGAATTAGACATCGATTATGTAGTAGCAGACGTCACAAAAGAAGAACAGGTACAGAACATGATACAACAGACAATTACTAAGATTGGAGGGCTGGATACTTTAATAAATAATGCTGGGTATGGCTATGCTGCTAAACTCATTGATATTGAAGCGGATAAATTTACAGATCAATTTAAAACCAATATTCTGGGTGCGGCGCTATGTGCCAAAGAATCTGCTAAGCATTTTATTGAACAAGATTATGGAAATATTGTCAATATTGGCTCTACAGCTTCCTTAAAAGGATCTCCTTCTGCATCACCTTATGTGGCTTCAAAATTTGCATTGAGAGGAATGACTGAGAGCTGGAGAAATGAATTAAGACCTCATAACATTAGGGTAATGCAAGTAAATCCCAGTGAAGTAATGACTAATTTTGTAGATAATAGAGTAGATGGAAATTCTGACAAAAAAACTTATACAGAAGCTGAACAAAAGACAAAATTAAGAGGGGAAGAAATTGCGCATACTATTGGTGCACTTTTAGAAATGGATAATCGAGGTTTTATTACTGAAGCTACTGTTTTTGCAACGAATCCTAAAGTATAATAAGATAGTATTGATTCTGTAGTTGCTAACGCTTTACTACAGAATCAGTACTTATAGATCAATATTATTTAAGTAGTTTACTACTATCCCATAGTTTTTACCAATAATTCTTTAAGAATATCTCCTGGACGAAGATTTGCGGCCCCTACTCCTTTACTTTTTAAATCTGCATCTCGTATGAGTCCGATAATCTGGCTTACTTTTTTCATTGGATAATTACGTGCAGCATCAGAATAATCGCTTACAAAATATGGGTTTATTTTTAAAGCACTTGCAACACTACGTTGTGATTTATCTGACAAACCGTGATATTGTAATACCTGAGAGAAAAAACCATATAATAATGAAATGGTAACAACCAATGGATTATCTTTAGGATTCTGAGCAAAATAATTAATAATTCTATGCGCTTTTACAACATCCTTGGTTCCTACAGCCTTCCGTAGTTCAAAGTTATTAAACTCTTTACTGATACCTATATTTTCTTCAATTTGATCTGCAGTAATTTGCTCCCCTTTAGGAATGATCAATTTAAGTTTATTTAGTTCATTATTTATTTTACCCAGATCAGTTCCTAAAAACTCAACCAACATCTGAGCTGCTTTAGGTTCTATACTATACTTAGCCCCCGCCAATACTTTTCGAATCCAATCAGCTACCTGATTTTCATACATTTTTTTACTTTCATAAATCACTCCATTTTTAGCAACCGTTTTATACAGTTTCTTACGTTTATCAATTTTTTTATACTTATAACAGCATACTAAAATTGTTGTTGGCTGCGGATTCTCTGCATAATCAGCCAATTTTTCTATAGATCTGGATAAATCTTGTGCTTCTTTGACAATAACAACCTGGTGCTCTGCCATCATTGGATATCGCTTTGCATTGGATACGATCTCATCAATCGTAACATCTCTGCCATATAACACTACCTGATTAAAGCTTTTCTCGTCTTCTGTCAGGATATTCTCCTCGATATACTCTGAAATTCTATCAATATAATACGCTTCCTCTCCCATCAAAAAATAGATAGGTTTAAAATTTCCATTTTTAATATCAGTTACGATCTGTTTTACTTCATCCATTAAGAAAAAATCATCAAATTTGTGTCAACTCTTTTTAGTCATTTTTAGTTCAACCAGAAAACTGTGTTTTGTTTTCAAGCAAAAGCTTTCCTGAAACTAATCATAATATATGCTGAAAAGTAATAAACGAAAAATAACGTACAGCTAAGTTACCTACTATCGATATAAAGGAGTCATCTTATAAAGAATTACAACAGTCAATAAAAATTCATTGTGCAAAAACTCAACTTTCCGGCATATCAGTTTCGATTCAAAAATAATGAAAATAAAGTTTCTATTTTTGATAGAATTCGCAAAAAATTTATCATCCTTACTCCAGAAGAATGGGTTCGACAACATACTGTTAACTATTTAATCCAAGAAAAAAAATATCCTGAAAGTCTTATTAATGTTGAAAAGTTAATCAAAGTGAATGATCTCAGTAAACGATATGATATTATCGTGTTTAATCCAGATGGCAGTATTTATCTTATTGTGGAGTGTAAATCGCCTAAGATCAAGATTACTCAAGAAGTTTTTGATCAAATTGCTAGATATAACTTAACTGTGCAAGCAGAATATCTTATGATTACAAATGGTATAAATCATTTCTATTGTCAAATGGATTACAGTAAAAAGAAATATTCCTTTTTAAAAGATGTACCAGATTATAATTAATATAATTCAAAACTTATCAACCATACACTATAACCCCTTCAAATCTTTGGAAACTCTAAATTAAACTCTTTATTTTGTGTCTGTGAACATAGCTATTGTTATATTAAACTGGAATGGGCGTTTATTATTAGAGCAATTCCTTCCTTCTGTCGTGCGCTACTCTAAAGAAGCTACTATATATATTGCTGATAATAATTCTACAGATGATTCTATCTCTTACCTTAAAACATTTTTTCCTGATTTAATAATTATCCAAAATGAAATTAATGGTGGATATGCAAAAGGATATAACGATGCACTTGCTAAGATTGATGCAGACATCTATTGCTTATTAAATAGTGATGTAGAAGTAACGGAAAACTGGTTATCCCCTATTATCCAATCTTTTCAAGAAACTGAAAATATTGCCGCAATACAACCCAAAATATTAGATTACAAAAAGAAAACTCATTTTGAGTACGCAGGTGCTGCAGGTGGTTTTATTGATAAACTAGGGTATCCCTATTGTAGAGGTAGAGTTTTTGACACACTAGAAGAAGATATAGGTCAATATGATAAGAATATTGATATTTTTTGGGCTAGTGGTGCATGTTTATTTATTAGAAAAACAATTTTTGAGGCTGTAGGTAAATTAGATGAAGATTTTTTTGCTCATCAGGAAGAAATTGATCTTTGCTGGCGAATACAAAATAAGGGATATCAAATCAAATATATCAGTGATTCTTGCGTATATCATTTGGGTGGTGCTACATTAGATAGTATGAACCCTCGTAAAACCTTCCTTAATTTTAGAAATAACTTATTAATGATGGTAAAAAATATAAATAGTTCAAGTATCATTTTTATTATATATTTTCGAATGATATTAGATGGTATGGCAGGATTTAAATTTCTAATAGAGGGAAAACCATCCCATTTTATTGCAATCCTCAAAGCCCATTTTAGCTTTTACGGAAATTTACCAACTTTTGTAAAGAAACGAGGAAAACTATCTGAAACTAAGAAATATTATTCTGTTTTTTCCGTTGTATGGAGGTACTATGTACAAAAGAAAAAACGATTTGATGAATTATAGAAGATATTCATTAAATTAATGTTAACATCATAGTATTATGTCACAATTTTAATAATTTTGAGTTATATAACCAGTACAAAAAACTAAAAACAAATTTTCTAATGAAAAAAGCAATGATTGTTGGGGCTTCTATGGCCATCTTATTTTCTTCTTGTGTATCACAGAAGAAATTTTCAGACCTTGAAGCCAAAAATAAAAAAACCCAGGATCTTTTAAATACTGCTACTGTTAAATTAAATGACTGTCTTGAAGAAAAAGCAAGTGCGTCTTCTGAGTTAAAAGTATTACAAGATCAAGTTAAAAATCTAAAAAACACAAATTCAGCATTACTAAATAATGTAGGTAACCTTGCCACTTTATCTTCTAAAGAAGCAGAAAACCTAGAAAGATCTTTAGAAAGTATTAAAGAAAAAGATCTTCAGATCAAGACGATGAATGATGCCATGAACAAGAAAGATTCTGTTACATTGGCATTGGTTACGAGTCTTAAGGGAGCTTTAGGTAACCTTGCAGATGAAGATATAGAAATTAATGTAGAAAAAGGTGTGGTTTATGTATCTATTTCTGATAAACTGTTATTTACAAGCGGTAGTTATAATGTATCTTCTAGAGCAAAAGAGGTTCTAGGTAAAGTTGCTAAAGTGGTTAACGATAAACCAGATATTGAATTCTTAGTAGAAGGACATACTGATAATGTACCAATTAAAAATAAAGTATTATTAGACAACTGGGATCTTAGTGTAAAAAGAGCTACTTCTGTAGTAAGAGTATTACAAAATGATTTTAATGTAGATCCTAAGCGTATGACTGCTGCCGGACGTAGTTATTATGTTCCTTTAGCAAGTAATGATACTGCAGGTGATAGAGCTAAAAACAGACGTACAAGAATTGTAGTACTTCCTAAATTAGATCAATTTTATAGTATGATTGAAGATGGAATGAAAAAAGCCTCTGAAGGAGGAAATTAAAATATAAATTTTTGATAAAAAAAGGGATAACCGATGGTTATCCCTTTTTTTATGTTGTTCTATCAAAGTTTTTGATATCTGGTACAACTAAAAGGTTAAAGAATTTTAACCAATTAAACTACCTGGACCAAGGGTACGAGGTCTTGACCACAAGAACACTTCACTACAAAAATGAAGAGACAAAACTTTTTATTTTAACTTTAAAACTATTTTTTTAAGCTATTACATTGATTAAAGCAAGTATTTTTAAGGACAACTCTTTGTACAATCTTATAAATCATTTATAATTATAGTTAAATCGGAATGCATATACAGACATTCCAATTTTTCAATTCTTTACAATAATCAATACTAAAGTTATAAACGTCTATTTAAATAAAATTAATTGATCATAGTAATGAACTATCTCAATCTAAAGGGGCTATGAGATAACAAAAACGAAACCGTTCATTATATGAATCAGGAGATAAAACTCTTTTACCCTGATTTTATAGAATCTCGAGGCTCTGACTAGAGGATATTCTATTAATTAAATTACAATTAATAAAGATATGCAATAGGAATCACTGATTTTGATAAAATCGTATGAATAACTACACAAACTACATAAACAGACAATAAGTTTCTTACCTATATAGTCTCTTGTTTTCTTATAAAAAAAGACCACATCAAATTGATGTGGTCCTTATCAGTAGATTAAATTCCTTGTAATTTATAAATAGAATCGGGGATTTCTATTTATATTACTTAAAATTTATCCTCTATTTTATAATAACTTGTTCTGATATCGTTCTGTCTTCTAAAACAAAATACATATAGTATGTGTTTTTTTCAACATTAGAAAAATCATAAACTCTTTCTACAACTTTTTCTTGAATTTCTAGTTCTTCTACTAGTTTAACTCCATTTTCGTCATAAATATTTAAGTCCATTGGTGATTTTCTTGTGTTCAAAAACATAACACTCACCTTATTGTCAACTATTTCAATCTGAGGTTTAAAAATTGTAACTTCAGAATCCGTAATCAAAGATACTCCACTTTCATTTTTCAGTACTGGAGTAACCTTAATCTCATAATCAGATTCTGTTTCGACAAAGTATATTCCATTACTAACTTTGTTTAAATTGAAATTTTTCTGATAGATTGGGGATGCATTTAAAGTAGTTTTAAATAATACCATTCCATTAAAATCTTTAAGAAATAGTTTTTCTCCTTTCGCAATCTCAGTAAGACTCACATTGATTACAGATACATTCGTGATCTCTACTGAAACTTTTCCAGCTGCATTTACCGTATTCAAAGATAAAAGTGTAAATACTAACAGTGATAAATTAATTAACTTTTTCATAGTTACTTTGTTTTAATTATAGCCTCATATTTGATACTACAAAGGTATATTAGATATACATTTTGAAATAACTCTATTTTTGCTAATTTCTATTCTATTTTAACCTTCATTATTTAAAAGAAACCTTAATAAAGATAATTCAACACATATACAGATAAATTTAAATTTTAATTAACATATTTTTTAACCTTATTATGATTTATTTTTTGTTGAAAACAGTAAATTAAAGAAAGGAAAATTCCCGTGAACACAAATTTTTATTCCATCATAAATTATCATGAGCTCCATATGTATTACTTATAGGTTTTAGATAAGATGATCCTAAAAAACTAAAGACCATGATCAATATTGATATGGTCTTTAGACTAGTTGAATTAAATAATGAAACAATTATAGTAAATGGATATTGAGGATACCCTGTAGTACCATAAAGTTTATTTTCTATTTTATTAAAAATTTTATGAAAATTATGATTCTATTAGAATAATGTTACTTCTTTCATAAATGTTCTGTCTTCTAAACTGAAATACAGAAAATAAGTTCCTTTTTTTACATTAAAAAAATCATAGATTCTTTCTAAAATTTTATCGTTAATGGCTTTTTCTTCTACCAATAGTATATTATTTTGATCATAAATACTGAAGTTTACAGGTGACTTCTTAGTATTGATCAACATGACACTTACCTTATTTTCATCTACTTTTACCTGAGGTTTAAATATGGTGACCGCAGAATTATTAACTAGAGAAACTCCCTTTCCATTTTTTAATACTGGTGTAACTTTTACTTCAAATTCTGATTCTGTCTCAATAAAATATAATCCATTTTTGACATCACTAAAATTAAAATACTTCTGGTATGCTGCTGATGCATCTAACGTAGCATCAAATAATACAACTCCATAATAATCCTTCAAGAATAATTTTTCACCTTGCGCCACATTAGCTAATGAAACATTAACCATAGATGAATTAGTGATCGCAACAGAAACTTTTCCAGCTGCAAATACAGTGTTACTAAATACAAGTATGAACGTAAGTACTAATAGTTTAATTGAGTTTTTCATAATACAATTTTATTTTAGGTTATTAAATTGTCACGGTTTGATGAGGCAAAGATAGGCTTGATAAAAGTTCAAGAACAACTCTATATTTGCATATATATATGCTATTTTAGCGTCACAGCTAATTTTAAACCACAATAAAGGTAATTTAACACAAAATAAGTATTAAATTTACATTTTAGTAATAATACCAGATCACTATAGGCGTTTAACCGATCACAAAGATTATCATTGTTTTAAAACTATGAAGAATAACAAACCATCATTAGAAAAGATAGTGCCGGAGTTTGGAAGTTCTTTTTTTTATGAGAATTTTTCAGATGAAAATAAAAATAAAGCTCCCATTTGGCATTACCATCCCGAAATCGAAATTGTTTACGTAAACGGGGGGACCGGAAAACGACAAATCGGTAGCCATATGTCGTATTATAGAAATGGTGCACTTATGCTTATTGGTGCTAATCTCCCTCATTGTGGTTTCACAGACAATCTTACGGGCAATAAAAGTGAAACTGTTATACAATTATTACCAGATTTTCTTGGAAACTCATTTTTTACCATTCCAGAAATGAGTGGAGTGAACAAAATGTTAGAACAGGCAAAAAAAGGAATTGCATTTAAAGGAGATGCTAAAAGAAGAATTGGAGCCAGAATTGATGCATTAGGTATGCTTGATCCCTTTGATAGATTACTTGGTATTCTTAGAGTACTAAAAGAGATGGAACAAACCACTGACTATTCTATTCTCAATGCAGAAGGTTTCTCTATAGAAACAGAATTACAAGACAATAATCGCATTAATCTCATCTTCAATTTTGTTCAGAAAGAATTTACAAGACAAATTACATTAGATGAAATTGCTGACAAAGTGAGTATGAGTGTTCCGGGATTTTGCAGATATTTCAAAAAAATTACTGGAAAAACATTTATTCAGTTCGTAAATGAATATCGATTAGTACATGCGGCAAAATTACTGCACGAAAAACAAACCAGTATTACAGATATTTGCTATGAGAGCGGTTTTAGTAACTTTTCTCATTTTAACAAACTCTTCAAACAATTTTCAGGAAGAACACCCAGCACATATAGAAATGAGCTAAAATACGTTATATCAGAATAGATCGTTATGTTGATTATGTTTATTAGATTGTCTAAATATTATAATATAAACTGGGCTTGTCATGATGATAGCTAATTTATAATAGTAATATTATAGCCTTAGTAGCACGTATCACTTAAATAATATCGGTGGCTCCTTTTCCTTCCCTAATTAATACAGGTTCTCCACTTGTTAAATCTATAACCGTAGAAGCAATATTACCTCCATATCCTCCATCTACTACTATATCAACTAACTTACCCCATTTTTCTAAGATTAATTCTGGGTCTGTTGTATACTCTATTACCTCATCCTCATCATGAATCGATGTAGAAACTATGGGGTTACCCAGTTCCTCTACAATAGCTTTACAAATATTATTATCAGGAACTCTTATTCCCACCGTTTTCTTCTTTTTAAAAACAGTAGGTAAATTATTACTCCCAGGCAGAATAAATGTATAAGGTCCAGGAAGTGTCCTTTTTAATAATTTAAAAATGCTATTATCAATTTGTTTCACATAATCAGACAAATTACTAAGATCACTGCAAATGAAGGAAAAATTCGCTTTTGCTAATTTCACACCTTTTATTTTTGCAATTTTTTCTAACGCTCTATTGTTGGTGATATCACATCCTAAACCATAAACCGTATCTGTTGGATAAATAACTAAACCACCATTGCGCAAACATTCTACTACTTTTTGTATTTCGCGTGGATTTGGATTATCATTATATAATTTGATCAGGGTAGCCATATTTTATACTAATAACTTAAACATAAAATAAAGATACTACTTTATGGTATAATGACGCTGTAAATATGTTTTCTTATAATTTTTACTCATCTTAAATTCTTACTTGTAAATACATCAGTAGGTTTTCTCAATTTTTAAAGAGGAACGATCATGAGCTACTTGAATTGGATTCCAGATTTAATACCCTTTTAGATATAGATTTATACCAATTCTTTTTATTTAAAAGTATTGGGTAATATAAAGAAAGGTTAGCAATAGGATAAGAACTCAACTTTCTCAATATGTATTTCACTTAATTCAATAAGAAAAATTATTTAGTAATAATTGTTAATCATTAGATATCAAAACCCAATATAACTCATAAAATATCTTTATACAATTCATTATTATTATAAATAAAAATATATAAAATATTGATTACACCTTTGCATAAGTTAAAATTGGCGAATTAAATAATTATTAACCTTTACTAAACTTATATGGATTTACATTTATTAATTGATAATCTAACAAACCCCGCTTTATTATTTTTCTTTTTAGGTATAATTGCAGTTCAACTTAAAAGTGACTTAAAAATACCTGAAAATTCTTCTAAATTTATATCATTATATCTACTACTATCAATAGGTTTTAAAGGAGGTCAGGAACTTGCTCATAGTACATTTACATACGAAATATTATGGTCTTTGCTTTTTGGTATTTTTCTAGCTATTGTGATACCTATTTACACCTACTTTATTTTAAGAAGAAAATTTAGTGTCGAAAATGCAGGAGCTATCTCAGCCGCCTATGGATCTGTAAGTGCCGTTACCTTTGTCACTACAATTTCATTCTTAGAAATAGAACAAATTGCTTTTAATGGGCACATGGTAGCGGTAATGGCATTAATGGAGGCACCTTCAATTATGGTAGGACTCTTACTCATATCACTATTTAGAAAAAATAAGAAAGAAAACAAAATACCTACCAAGACGGTACTACATCACGCCCTCACGAATGGTAGTGTTTTATTAATTATAGGTAGTCTCTTTGTTGGTCTCCTAGCAAGTGAAGCGCAAGCAGAAGGAATCAAACCATTTACTATAGATATTTTTAAAGGATTTTTGGCTGTTTTTCTTCTGGACATGGGAATAACCAGTGGTAAAAAGCTCTCTGATTTTATTAAAAAAGGATGGTTTGCTTTTTTATTCGCTATTATCATTCCTATAATCAATGGTTGTGCTGTAGCTTTTATTAGTGGTCTATTCAGTTCTGTAGATGGTAATAGACTTCTTTTTGCAATACTTGCTGCAAGTGCGTCCTATATTGCTGTACCGGCAGCGATGAAACTAGCTGCACCAAAAGCAAACCCAAGTCTTTATATACCAATGGCACTCGCAATTACTTTTCCATTTAATATAACACTTGGGATGCCATTATATTTACATCTCATTCAACTATCATAATTATTTTTTATGATTATCATAAGTATTATAAATAAAAATATATGATTTTTTAATACCATATTTGTGCTGTCTAATGAGTGTAAAACTGATTTAAAATTATGGAAGTATTAGAAACAAAAGCCAAATTAAAAATGGAACAAAAAATAAATTTAATAGATGGATCCTTTACCCCTTCAGAGGCGGCTGATGTAATTAATTCTTTATTACAAGAGAAAATTAATTTTCACAAATTACAACGACTATCATTGATCGAAGGTAATACGGATGATGAATGTATTTATGATAGTGATCGTATTGCAGAATTGATTGCTGAGCAAAATACAGCTAAAGAGTTTTTTAAGAAAGCAAGACTAGAAGGAAGAAAAATAACTATGAATAGTACTATTAATATTACAATAGAAGATTAATAGCTTCTTTTTTATCTATATCCTACGGAGCGGTTCATCATAGAACCGCTTTTTTATTCTATAATAAAAGTAAAGCTGACATTTCTATAGATATAGGTATAAATTTACTAAAGATCACCTGGACCCACAATCCACTAAATAAAAAAACAGGTAAATCAGTATATATGATTTACCTGCTATAAAAACAATTAACACTTATTAAAATGCATGACTACTTAAACATACATTTTATCTTTAATCATCTTTAACTATTAATTAATTCAGAATTTTTCTCTACCTGTTATATAACTATTCATTTGATAAAATTATTTATTCTGGACTAATTATTTTATTACATTATACCACATTAATTTCAATTCTTAAATTATGTTGAAAATTGTATACAACCTCTTTTTATTCCTTTTTATATACATTCAAAAATGAGGATGATCGATAGAATTAATATAGATAATAATATTAATTACCCTCGCTTCCTATTAAAAAAGGAGTTTTACCATCTGTGATAATAATTTTACCATTAGGTGATTCTGATAATTTATTAAATGCTTCTATACTTCTGATTTTAATAATTTCTTCAGTAAGACCCTCTGAGAGAATTTTCTGAGCATCACGCTCCCCTTCTGCATCTATAATCTTTCTATCAGCTTCTAATCTTGCTTGCTGTAAAACAAATTCCATACGCATAGCGTCCTGTTCAGCTTGTAATTTTCTTTCGATTGAGTTTGCTAATCCTCTAGGTAATTGTATACTTTTCATCAATACTGCAATCAGTTCAATTCCATCCGCTTGCTTCTCCAGATTTACCTCCATTTTTGTTTTAATCTCTTCCTCAATTTTTGCCCGCATTCCTGAATGCATATCTTTGGCAAAAAACTGAGCGCATACATCAGAAGATGCTGATCTGAATACACTGGTAATAATAGATTCATAACCTTGTCCTAAATTCTCTAAAACAGAAGGAATTTTACTTTGTTCTAATCGATAAAGAATCGAAATTTCAGAATTTACACTAAGACCTTCTTTACTAGGCAAGCTTAAAATTAGTTTTATATTTTTGGTTTGTGTTGATTCCTTCAATACTTTACTTACCAGAGGGTTATAAAGAACTGTTCCTTGTGTAGAAACATCATCAGAAAATTTACCCAATGTTAATTTAACACCTGCTTCACCCGGTCTTATTACTGCACAATTAGTACATAACGCTAATACCCCAATCCAAAGAAAAAAATTAGTTTTCATATGCTTTCTTGTTTTTAATTAAAATTAATCTTCTATTTAGTTTACCAATTTGATCAAAAATCATATTGAAAAACATTTACCCCCCTTTTTTCTTAGATAAACGCTAGCAATCACTACAAGCTATATTCTTTTTGAAAATTTAGGTTATTAACTTCCTACTACTATATCTACCTATTAATCTCTTATCAGCAGAAAAATGAGATATTTTGCCTACATAAAAGATCTATATTTTATTTCTTATCCTTACATTCTTAGTGTTTCTAATTTCTTTTAACTCTTTAATTTAAAATAGAAACATTTTTTTACTTTTTACTAAGTTAATAAACAATGTTCATATATTTTTATTTATATTTATAATCATTTATATAAAAGTATTTTATGCATTATACACTTCACCAATTACACATTTTCCTAAAAATTGCTGAAAAACAAAGCATCACTAAGGCATCTATAGAGTTACATCTTACTCAGCCGGCAGTATCTATACAATTAAAAAACTTTCAGGATCAATTTCCTATTCCTTTAACCGAGGTAATAGGAAGAAAACTATATGTTACAGATTTTGGTAAAGAAATAGCAATCGCTGCAGAAAAAATTTTAGAAGAAGTAAAACAGATTAATTATAAGACGTTAGCATATCAAGGTGAGCTATCGGGAGTATTAAAAATTTCTGTAGTGTCTACAGGAAAATATATAATGCCATATTTCTTATCTGATTTTATAAAACAAAATAGTGGAGTTAATTTAATATTAGATGTTACTAATAAAGCCAAGGTAATAGATAGTCTAGAAAAGAATACAGTCGATTTCTCTCTTGTTTCTGTTCTGCCGGATAAACTTCAAATAGAAAAGACTAAATTGATGGAAAACCAACTATACCTGGTAGGGAATTCAGATCAAAAATTCACAAAAAAAATATATAATAAATCTATTTTTACAGAGCTTCCATTGATTTATAGAGAGCAAGGGTCCGGAACAAGATATACAATGGAAAAATTCATCGAAAAAAACAATATCCCTGTAAGTAAAAAAATGGAACTTACCTCTAATGAAGCTGTAAAACAAGCTGTGATTGCCGGGCTTGGTTATTCTATTATGCCTCTTATTGGAATCAGAAATGAACTTAAAACGGGACGTCTTCAGATTATCCCGGTAGAGGGGTTTCCTATCAAATCCAACTGGAATATGATTTGGCTTAAAAATAAGAAATTCTCGCTTGTTGCTAATGCATTCCTTGAATATCTGGAAGAAGAAAAGAACACGATTATTAAACAGAAATTTGATATATTGTAAGCAGATAATAACTATCTATTATCATCTGCTTATAAGTAAATATCTTATCTGTTTAAATTTTTAAAACTTTTTCTAAACAATATCTTCACCAAATGTATACTTGAAATCATTTATCATATCCAATGATAAATATTTGACCATAAATTCATTTTATATAAATTATATTTATGATTATCATCATAAATATAAATAAAAATATATGAAATGAATTTTAGAAATTTGAAGTAAGTAATTTTAAATGCTAAAATAATGGTAAAGGTATATATCATCCCGGAAAGTAAATCTCAAGCTAATGAAATAGTTGAATTTCTTTTGAGAAGTAAATATTTTTTAACCGTCCTGGTAATGGAGAACTGCGTTATGGGGAAAATTGATCGTAAAAAGCATTACAGTCGATTAAAAAAAATAATAATTACAGGGATTATAAGATCCACACAGTTTAATAATCTAAATGATCGACTTAGAGAGATGTACAGTAAAAGTATGCCTGTTCTATATTCAATTCCAATAATACACATGGATCCACAACAAGCAGAATCCATAACAGAATATATCACTGCATTTTAAAAAAAACTATATGATTACATCTACTCAACCAATCTTAATTAAGCAAATATTACGTAGTGTTAATGAGTACATCCAAATAGCTATTGGTGTGTTATTGGCAAGTATTGGTTTAAAAGCGTTTCTTTTACCTAACGGTTTTTTAGATGGTGGAGTAACTGGCATTGCTATTTTAATAAATACCATATTCGACATAAATCTTTCTGTGGCTCTTATAATTCTAAGTATACCGTTTTTAGTATTAGCCTATTTCACTATTTCTGGTTATATGGTATTTAAATCTATTCTTAGTATTCTGAGTTTAGCAGTATTCATACATCTTGAAAATTTTGAAATAGTAACGAGTGATAAATTACTAACCTCGATTTTTGGAGGACTTTTCTTGGGGCTTGGTATAGGAATTACTATTAAAAACGGAGCCGTATTAGATGGTTCAGAAGTGTTAGGAATTTATATAAATCGGCATTATGGAATAGGAATAGGGAAAATCATTTTGTTATTTAATTTTATTCTATTTGGTATCACAGCTATTATGGTATCTAAAGAAACGGCTATGTATTCAACTCTGGCTTTTTTAATCACTGCAAAAATTACAGATCTTACAATAGAAGGTTTTGAAAATTTTATTGGAGTTATGATTGTATCTAAGCATTATGAATTGATCAAAGACGCTATTACCACTAAATTAGGTTCAGGAATGACTGTTTTTAATGGTGCCCAAGGATATGGAAACCGTGGAAAAACTCAAGATCTGGAGGTAATTCATACCATTATTAATAGAATTGAAATTGGAAAAATTAATAAAATAATTGATACCATTGACCCTGAGGCATTTGTTATAGAATATGATGTTAACCATATAAAGGGCGGTATCCTAAGGCGGTATCTTTCTAAAAAGACAGGTCAATTTTAGAATTCATTCAAACAAAAAAATTAATCATTATGATATTATCATCACATAAAACACTTCTGGAAGATATTGAAGCAGCTAAAAAAGCAGGATTTACTGCTGACTTTTTATATAAAGATAATCAGATTTACGATCGTGAAACAAACAAGGCATATTCTATTGAAAATTGCACCCTGATAGAATATTGTAGACACGAAGGATTTAATGACCCGGGTGATGCATCAATTTTATTTCTAATCTCCTGTGATGATGGAATTAAAGGTTGTTTAAGTAGTAATTATGGTGTGCATGCGGATCTTAATTTAATGCAGTTTGCTCTTTCTATCAAAAGTGAATTTAATAAATAAGACTAAAGCTAAGAACTTCTGTCAATCGCTGCAACTACCTATATACGTTTCGTTTATTCAATGCGTTTTGATATCTGCGTGCATATATAAGATGTTGACTATATGTTTTCGCAAAATAACTATCTCCTGAGAAATCTTCTTTTGCAACAAAATATAAATAATCATGCTTTTCATAATTCAATACTGCATCAATATAAGAAATCGGAGGAATTATAATTGGCCCTGGAGGTAAACCATTGTATTTATACGTATTATAAGGAGAATCTATTTCCTTATGTTTATCTAATACACGTCTGATAGTATAGTCACCTAAAGCAAAGATTAATGTAGGATCCGCCTGCAGTGGCATTCCGATCCGCAAACGATTCAGATATACACCCGCAACAGTTCGCATATCTTTAGGCTTTTTTGTTTCCCAGTAGACAACTGATGCTAATGTGGTTATCTCTGACTGACTCAATTTTAATGCTTTACTCTTTTTTATACGCTCTTCATTCCAGAAATCCTTATATTCTTTTGCCATCCTTGCCATTAATTCGGAAGCAGTTACATCCCAATCCACATTATATGTATTAGGAATAAACATGGAGATAATTGTGTTTTCATTAAAGCCATATTTCCTAATTGAGTCTTTATTAGACAACCAATTATATACATCAAGAGAATCTAACATAATTCCACGGGTAATCGCTCCAGAAAGTTGTTTTAAATCCCTAACTTGATTAAAGGTAATCGTCATATCAAGTTTTCCATTCCCTGCTCTCAGGTGATTAATTAATGAATTATTGCTCAGCCCGTCTTTTATCCTGTATTTACCAGCAACTATATTCCTTCCTTTATAGTTTTTCTTTTCCGCCATCCATATTAATGACGATTCATCAATTATGATATCTAATTCGTTTATTAATGTCAATACTTGCTCTGTATTAGCATTACGAGGGATCATTAGATATACCTCCTCGCCTTTAGTATCCACATTTGCTTTCATAAAATTAGTGTAGTACAAATACCCTACATATCCACCAACAATACATCCGCATAACACCAGAAAACCCAGAATTTTTTTAAGAATACCGCTACTCTTTTTCTTGACACTTTTTTTCTTTTTTTTTGGACTCATCAGACTGATTTAGTATTTTTTTAATTTAACCGTTTGTTCATGAGAAAAAACATCATTAGGATCATACTTCTTTTTGATTTCCTGAAGTTTTTTATAGTTATCTCCATAGTAAGCAGTTTCCCAATCTTTAAAACCTTTATGCGGATAATTGCGATATTGTCTTTTAATTCCGTGATCGTAAAGGATTCCCTGAATTTCTTCAAAAGATTCGATTAAGACTTCCGGGTTTTTTCCTTCTTCCCAGTACGCTTGTAGTTCAGACAGGTATGGGATGTTACGATGAGGGTAACAAGAATTAGATTCAAATTCTGGAGTATTAATAGCACCTCCTAGTGTATTTATCTGATAAATCAAACCTCTTTTTCTAAATACCACATTCAATACAGCATCAATACTGGTTTCAATAGATTCATAACCTTTGTAATAACCAGCAGAAGCATTTTTGAAATAAATCGGATGCTGGATTCCATAATAATTACGAAGTGATACCGCTAGGTTCTTTTTCGTACCAATGGATGTTTTATCCGCTAATGTAGAGAATGCATCCAGCATCTCACGCAACGGTTCATTATCCTCGCCATAATTAGTTATCAATAGCACCATAGTTTTGTAATTAAGTACAAATGCTGCAAAACAACTTTCTGGTAAGGCTGCAGAATATTTAAAATATGCTTGTAATAGCTCTTTTGTCCTTTCTTTATCTAACTTATATGCTTTAAATCGATGTCTCGTAAATCCGTAAGGAACTTTATGCGTTTTAAAAGTAAGCTTTGTCACTACACCCAGATTACCATTTCCTCCACCTCGTAGTGCCCACATTAATTCTTCTCCGGTTTTTGTAGTATGCACATTTCCTAAGCCGTCTACTAATATAGCTTCAATTAAATGATCACAGGTTAATCCATATTTTCTAGCAAAAAAACCATATCCACCTCCCAGCGTTAATCCCCCTATGCCAACAGTTGCACAGGAACCCGCAGGTATGATTCTGTTTTTAGGCAACAACTCATCATACATTTCTTTTAATGTGCAAGCAGGTTCTATGGTGACAGTTTGATCATCATTCCATGTAGTACTTTTTAATAAAGATAAATTAATTTGTAATCCATTGTCAATAGATGAAAAAGATTCAAAACTATGACCTCCACTTTTTACTGCTACTTTTAATCCTTCTGCATTTGCTAATTTAATAGCCGCTGCCACTCCTACAGTATTTTTACATAATGCTATAATCAAAGGAAATTTCTGAACGTTTAAATTAAAGCTTTGTCTTAATTCATCATATTCTTTATCTGTCTTTCTAAAATAGACCACATCATTTACCGTTACGGCTTCTTCAAAAGATGCAATTGTATCTTTTACAGTTGTATCTAAAGAAGTTGCTGCACCATTTCCGGTTTTTTTTTCAGAATGCAAACAAGATGGTAGAAATACACTAAAACCGGATAATGCTAATAATTTTAAAACCTCTCTCCTATTTTTTTGTTCTTTCATACTTACTTGATTGAATTATATACTTATGTAGATATGGTTAATGTGCTAACACATAAAAAAGTTCATTATTCTAATACTTTTAGTTTTGCAAATCGTAGTAAGAGCTTTTTTATCCCACCATTTTCAAAATTAATTTCTGCTTTTTTATCCTGCCCTACTCCTTCTAATTGTAAGATCTTTCCTTTACCAAAACGCATATGCTCTACCATAGTACCAGGGATCAAGTCTCCATCAAATAAGTTTGCCTTTTGGGTACTTGCTGACTTATTAGATACGGGACGTAGTTTACGTAATTTACGTAATTGCTCTTCTGATGGTTTATGTGCTAATGGCGGTCTGCCTGTGATTGGTTTTTTAAGTCTTAATTTGCTTTTATCTACTTCACCAAAAACATCAATATCGATTAATGGTTTATATTGATAGGTGTCGATGGGTGTGATATATTCCAGAAACTGATCATCAATTTCTTCTATAAAGCGGCTAGGCTCTGCATCTACCAGTTTTCCCCAACGATATCTGGATTGAGTGTACGTCAAATATGCTTGATTTTCTGCACGGGTTAATGCTACATAAAAAAGCCTTCGTTCTTCTTCAATTTCTGCACGGGTATTCATACTCATTCCGGATGGAAATAGATCCTCTTCCATCCCCACAATATATACATAAGGAAATTCTAATCCTTTTGCTAAGTGTATAGTCATTAATGCTACTCTATCATCATCGCCGGTATCCATATCAAGATCAGTAGCCAGAGCCACATCTTCCAGAAACTCAGCAAGAGAGCCTGTCTGATCTGCCAGTTCTTTTTGCCCTTCTACAAAATCTCGCATTCCATTAAGTAGCTCTTCTATATTTTCTATACGCGCTATTCCTTCTGGTGTCCCATCTTTTTTAAGCTCTTGTAATAATCCAGTCTTTTTAGCTACTTCTTCTGCTAATACAAAAGCATCTGCTGTTTGATTAGTTACCTGAAAACTTTTGATCATCATCATAAAGTTTTGTAACCTGGTTTTAGTCCCGCTATTAATTTTGAGATTAATTCGATCTAAATTTTCAATCACCTCAAAAATAGAACGATCATAATGATTAGCTGCAACGACCAGTTTGTCAACTGTTGTACCACCAATACCTCTTGCAGGAAAATTAATTATTCTTTTTAATGCTTCTTCATCTTTGGGATTTATAATTAACCGTAAATAAGATAATACATCTTTAATCTCTTTACGCTGGTAAAAAGAAAGTCCTCCATAAATTCGATAAGGAATATCTCTTTTACGTAATGCATCTTCCATAGCTCTGGATTGCGCATTCGTTCTGTACAGAATTGCAAACTGACCGTTATTGAGCTGATGCTGCATGCGATTCTCAAAAATCGAACTTGCTACAAATCTTCCTTCATCTCCATCAGTTAATAAACGGTTAACCAGAATTTTTGGTCCGGAATCATTTGCAGTCCATACAACTTTATCCAATTTAGTTTTATTTTTATCGATAATGGAGTTGGCTGCTTCTACAATATTCTTTGTTGATCTATAATTTTGTTCCAATCTGTACTGTTGTACATTATCGTAATCCTTCTGGAAATTAAGGATATTATTAATATTTGCCCCACGAAACGCGTAAATACTCTGCGCATCATCTCCTACAACACAAATATTCTGAAACTTATCAGACAATGCTTTAACAATTAAATATTGTGAGTGATTTGTATCCTGATACTCGTCTACCAGAATATACCTAAAACGATTTTGATATTTAGCTAAAACCTCTGGAAAACGATTCAGTAGCTCATTTGTTTTAAGCAATAAGTCATCAAAATCCATCGCTCCTGCTTTAAAACAACGCTCTACATATTGTTGATAAATCTCACCCATTCGAGGACGTTTTGCCATCGCATCTGCCTCTATCAAATCTGCATCCTGAAAATATGCCTTTACCGTGATCAGACTGTTTTTATAAGAAGAAATACGAGAGTATACCTGTTTATACTTATAAATATCTTTATCTAATCCCATTTCCTTAATCACAGAAGATATTAATCGCTGAGAATCTTGTGTATCATAAATGGTAAAATTAGAGGGATATCCTAATTTATCAGCTTCAAACCTAAGGATTTTAGCAAATATAGAATGAAAAGTACCCATCCATAAATTCTTTGCTTCACTGGGACCTACGATGTCTGCGATTCTTTTTTTCATCTCACGTGCCGCTTTGTTTGTAAACGTCAACGATAATATATTAAATGAATCTACACCCTGATGCATTAAATAAGCAATGCGATACGTAAGTACCCTGGTTTTTCCTGAACCTGCACCAGCAATCACAATAAGAGGTCCATCTTTTTGCAGCACAGGAGCGCGTTGTGCATCATTTAATCCGGCTAAATAGTCTTCCAATTTTTCTTCATTTTTAAGCTACGAAATTTAAGTAAAGTATATCTTTTATTGAAACTTAGAGTGCTTTACTTATAAACAAGTGATGAATTTTTTTAGAACTTTTATTAATTTAATTTTGAACCAGATTCTGAAACGTAAGACCGTACTAATTATATTTGTTAAAAAACGATATAAATCCCTTCTCAGTATTGTTTACAAAGCACTTTATCATCTGGTTTTATCAAAAAATATACTGTATTTAATAAATTTTCCACTTATAGATTATTGATTATTTTAATAACATCAAAATTGAAAATATTAAATTTCATATATTCTATGTAAACGTTAAATGAATAATAAATTTCCTACTTATTTGCAATATTATTCAAAATAAATACGATAAAATACTTATTTTAAAGATAAAATACATATATTTATACTTTATGATGATAATTAATCTTCTTAAAAATCAACCCCAAATACCTATATACTATGACCCAAAATCTATCCATCCTATCCATTGAAAAAGAACAAATTAAATTCTTAAAGTTCCCTAAGAAAGATGTATTACATACAAGAAAAGATCAAATAAATCGCATTTTGGATTTACAAAGAGCTCTTGCTCTAGGCAATTTAGAGCGTCAAAAAGTACGTATTACTTTTGTAGATGCTAAAGGCTTAAAAATTGTAGAGACAACAATCTGGGGCATTACTGATAAAGAAGTTATCTTAAAAAGTGCTACAATAATTCCATTAGAAAGAATTATAAGTATTACTTAAAAATACAATTAATTATTCTCCAAAAGCTGAAAAGGTCTTTTAAACAAATAATTAAAACTATTTTATTGCAATTCGATAATAAAAAATACAATAAAGTCTAGTTTACTATGTTTAATATTGTTAGATAATTATCTTTTATTGAGATTCCATAATAGTTTTAAGGTAATACCCCCCACCTACTGAGTATAAAATTAAATTGTTATTAATAAACCAAAATGATCAAAGCTTATACCCAAAAGGTTACTTTATTTCTATTTATATTAATTTCTACATGTGGCTTTTCCCAGGATACAACTCCTATTTTGATAGCAGAAAGCCCTGATAGTTTTATAGAAAGTCTTACCGCTAACAAGGCTAAAGGACTTTCGCTTTCTGTCTTTAACAAAACTTCTCTTTCATTAAGTATTCATGTAGAAAAATTAAAAGATGATACTATTACATTCATAGGTAATATTAATGATGATAACCGATCTTCCTTTACCATATATAAAACCAACAACACCCTTGAGGGTACCCTTATCGTAAATGATCACAAAAAAGGGTATCATTTATTTACCCATAAGAATGGTAACGTTTTTTTAAAAGAGGTCAATATAAATACACTTGTATGTGTAGATTTTGAATCCGTTGTAGAAGATGATAATAAAGAAAAAGAAAGCAATATATCTAAAATTACCCCACAATTGGAAAGTCTTCCGGGAGCTCCGGGGATAATTTATTTAGATTTTGATGGAGAGATAGTTTCTGAAACAAGTTGGCTTAGTGGAGCCACTATTGATGCACAACCTGCTGAATTTTCTGATGAAAAAATAACAGAAATATGGAAAATAATGGCAGAAGATTTTAGATCTTTCAATTTTAATGTAACTACAAGAAGAGATCTATTTGATAATGCTCCCAATAATAGGAGAATGATGGTCATTTTTACTCCGACCAAAGATGTTGCTCCTACGTCTGGAGGAATTGCCTACGTAAGATCGTTTGCGGCTAGTCGTACAGATAATCCTTGTTGGGTTTTTAATTTAGGTAGTAGTAGGGCTGCAGGAGAAACAGGATCTCATGAGGTGGGTCATACCTTAGGATTAAGCCACGATGGAGATGCTGATCGTGAATATTATTCGGGTCATGGCCAATGGTCGCCAATAATGGGATGGAGTGTTAATAGAGCTCTTGGTCATTGGAGTAAAGGAGAATATATAGGTGCAGTAGAGCAGGAAGATGATATTGCAATCATAGCAGGAAGTAGTAATGGAGTTGGTTTTAGAGATGATGATCATCAAAATGTTATTACTGAGGCTACACCAATTTTAGTAAGCTCAGATGGAAATGTCAGTTCCGATCAGAATTATGGTTTTATACATAATAGAGATGATAAGGATGTATTTTCTTTTGTGATTGAAACAGGAAATGTTTCATTTAATTTCGAACCCAATCCTGATTATCCTAATCTTAACATACAAGCTCGTATCCTAAATGGACTAGGAGAAGAAGTTGCCATCTCTGATCCTTCGGGACTTAGTGCCAATATTAATGAAGATCTTACCTTTGGAACCTACTTTATAGAAATTGATGGCGTTGGTGAAGGTGACCTAATTACAGGGTATTCCGATTATTCATCTATAGGAAATTATTTTATTTCAGGGAATTATACTCCGGGGAATAATAATCAACCTCCCATAGCTAATTTTGACGCAGCTTATGATTGTTCTACTGTAGATTTTAATAGTACATCCATTAATAATGTAAATACTTATCTCTGGAATTTTGGCGATGGAGAAACCTCTACGGAACAAAATCCTACACATACCTATACCGATAGTGGAACATATAGTATTACTCTTACCACTTCTAATAGTGCAGGACAAGATACAAGAGAAAGAAATAATTTTATTACTATTAGTATTCCAGAACAGCCCATTGGTGAAGATGCTCGTATTTGTATTGGAGAATCAACCGTGTTAACCGTATCAGGGAATAGTAATTTTGATTGGTACGATTCGCCAAATGGCGGAAGCCTCGTTCATCAGGGAGCTACTTTTGAAACGCCAATATTAGAATCTGATAAAACCTATTATGTATCAGGTTCTTTTGATAGTTGCACAACCGATACACGAACTGAGGTTCATATTATTGTAGAAGAAAATTTACCTTCGCCTGAGATTTCTATACCTGATACCTCTGATCTTACTGTAGCGAGCATATATACTCAATATCAATGGTACGTTAATGGCGAACTAATCAACGGAGCTGATAAATCAACATATACTCCAGATCAAATAGGAGACTACAGTGTAGAGGTTTTTAATGAAACTGGATGTAATGCAGTTTCTTCAGAGTTTTCTGTTGATTTATCACAACTTAATCTAAGTCAAGGAACCAGTCTTTTTAAGTATTACCCAAATCCTGCCTCAGACATACTTTATATCGATGGATTAACAGTTAATGAAACGGATATAAGAATAGTAAATGCTTTAGGGCAAGTTATGATAGAATCCTCAATAGAACCAGCAATGGAGGTTACTAATTTATTTAAGGGAATGTATATCATTCTTATAAATAATAAATATGTAGGTAAATTTGTAAAACTATAATTGAATATAAGAAATTCGTTAAATAAAAGAATCTTTTTTATAATCAGTCAAAATATGAACTCATAATTTTACTCAAATAAACTTCTAAAAACTTTTAAAAGCCAAAAATTAGAATTTTGAACTCTACAATTTTACAAGTATTTGTTTGTTAGAGAAACTCTCAATAATAACTATATGGATTGAGAGTTTTTCATTTTTACAGCGGTTATTCCTATTTCTAACCTCACCAGCTCAAAACAAATATCACACGTATTTATTTTTATTCACATCATAATGTATGCAAAAAAGTAAAATATAGACTGATACGCTATTCTTTTACGAAAAAGTTTACAAGTTAATAGGCAATTCCTATCTTTAGCCTTTACATTATTATAATAAATGTACATTCCATTTTTATAATTAAAAGTATAACATGCTAGCAAGCAATTCATATCGACTAAATTCATGAAACACCTTACTTTTATCCTTATATTATTAGGATGCAACATAATTCAATCCCAAACGGCTGATACAGAATTGATGACTATGTCTGAGTTAATAGAAGCTAAAGTTATAGAGTGGCGTAGAGACTTTCATCAAAATCCCGAACTCTCTAATCGTGAATTTAAGACAGCTAAAAAAATTGCAACCCATTTAAAAAGCTTAGGATTTCAAGTTACTGAGAATGTAGCAAAAACCGGGGTCGTTGGTATTCTGGAAGGCAGTACAAAAGGGAAAACGGTTGCCCTTAGAGCTGATATAGATGCATTACCTGTTACAGAACGTGTAGATATTCCATTTAAATCAGTAGTGAGATCAACTTTTATGGATAAAGAAGTCGGTGTCAGTCACGCTTGTGGTCATGATACACATACAGCTATTTTAATGGGAGTAGCCGAGGTATTGAGTAAAAGTAAAGAGAAGATAAAGGGTACGGTTAAGTTTATTTTTCAACCTGCAGAAGAGGGGCCTCCTCCTGGAGAAGAAGGAGGAGCTAAATTAATGATTAAAGAAGGGGTTTTAAAAAATCCGGACGTAGATGTTATTTTTGGACTTCATATTAATTCAGGAACACCAGTGGGTACTATTCGTTATAAACCGGGAGGTACAATGGCGGCTGTAGAACGTTTTGTTATTGATGTAAAGGGAGAACAAACTCATGGATCGGCTCCCTGGACAGGTGTGGATCCCATATTGATTTCGGCAAAAATAATAGATGGTTTACAAACTATTATAAGTAGAGAATCTCCTTTAGTAGATGAAGCCGCAGTCATTACGGTAGGTAAAATAACCAGTGGTGTACGTTTTAATATTATCCCAGAGGATGCAGAGATGATTGGTACAGTGCGAACCCTTGATCCAAAGATGCGTGGGTTAATTATTCGTAGAATGAATGAGATGGTTCCTGCCATCGCAAAAGCATATGGCGGTCAGGCCAAAATTACATTTCAGAATAATACGTCTATTACTTACAATGATCCGGCATTAGTTACACAAATGTTACCTACAATGAAAGCTATTGCAGGTGATAATAATGTTGTTTTGTCAAAAGCTACTACCGGCGGTGAGGACTTCTCCTATTTTCAGGAGAAAGTACCTGGATTTTACTTCTTTTTAGGTGGAAAAGCCCTGGATACTATAGACGCTCCCTCACATCATACTCCAGATTTCTATATTGATGAAAGCGGATTAGTATTAGGAGTAAAAGTAATGTCTCAGATGACAATAGACTATTTAAACGCGCAATAATATTATTAAAAGATGGAAGCAGTTTTACATTTCTTTAGCTCAATATCCTGGTGGATGTGGATCTTATTTATCATTTTGTTAATAGCTATCAGAGACATTCTTTTTAACAAATCTCATACGATAAGTCACAACTTCCCTGTAGTTGGACATATTAGGTATATGTTAGAAAGTATAGGCCCGGAAATGAGACAGTATTTTGTGGCTAATAACAGAGAAGAACTTCCATTTAATCGTATTGAAAGAGGTTGGGTATATGCATCTTCTAAAAATGAAAACAATTATGAAGGTTTTGGAACGGATCGGGATATTTATCAACATCAACACATTTTCATAAAAAACTGTATGATTCCGTTTAAGATGGATGCAGCTCACCCTAATAATAAAGATAAAACATTTTTACCCTGTGCCAAAGTCATGGGACTATATAATGAACGTAGAAAACCGTATCGTCCGGCATCTGCTATCAATGTATCGGCTATGAGTTTTGGATCGCTCTCTGCCAGAGCTATAGAATCTTTAAATATAGGTGTCAAACAAGCGAATGCTTATCACAACACAGGAGAAGGTGGATTATCACCTTATCATAGTCATGGCGGTGATGTTGTATTTCATTTTGGAACCGGATATTTTGGTGTTAGAACAAAAGATGGTAATTTCTCTATGTCAAAATTAAAAACACTGATAGAAGAAAATCCTTTTATCAGGGCTATTGAAATCAAATTATCGCAAGGTGCTAAACCCGGAAAGGGAGGTGTACTGCCTGGTGCAAAAATAACTCCTCAAATAGCTAAAATAAGAGGGGTAGAAGTTGGGAAAGACGTGCTTTCCCCTTCTAGTCATACAGCTTTTTCTGATGTACCAGAACTTCTAAAGTTTATAGAAGATATTGCCAATGAAACGGGTCTCCCAGTGGGAATTAAAGCTGCAATTGGTAAAATAGAACAATGGGAATTATTAGCACAACTTATGGTAGAAACCAATCGCGGACCTGATTTTATCACTATTGATGGTGGAGAGGGAGGAACCGGTGCAGCACCTCCTAGCTTTGCCGACCATGTTTCCTTACCTTGGATCTATGGATTCTCAACAATCTATAAAATATTTCAAAAACATAACCTTACCCAAAGAGTTGTATTCATTGGTAGTGGAAAATTAGGATTCCCAGCTAAAGGAGCAATGGCTTTTGCTATGGGAGCAGATTGTATTAATGTAGCCAGAGAAGCTATGCTAAGTATTGGTTGTATTCAGGCTCAGGTATGCCATACTAATAAATGTCCTAGTGGTATTGCTACCCAGAATAACTGGTTACAAAAAGGAATCAATGTTCCTCTTAAATCTGATCGACTTGCACAATATTTTAAAACGTTTAGAAAAGAACTAACAGAAATTACACATGCTGCCGGATATGAACACCCGTGCCAGTTTACTATGAAAGATGTAAATGTAAATGTAGATGATGTGGATCTTACAAGAACACTGGAAGATTCTTATAAATATTCAAAAACACCAGTTGACTTTACATCTATTCAGCATTTAAAAGATTGTACTTATCTTGGAGGTCATTATCATAAAAACGAAACTCATTAAATAATAGCATCCTTACATCTAGAAAGATGACACAAGTAAATTAACGATCTAAGATTAATATTTATAAATTAAAGCATACTCATGAACATAGAAATTCTTCCACTTTTAATTTCACTGATTCCTTCATTATTCATTACCCTATTAGCATTTGCCTATTTTAAAATGCATACTGATAATGAGGAAAAAAGACGTAGATATTTAATGCACAAAGAAAACCAAAAACAATCCTTACCTCTCAGATTACAAGCCTATGAGCGTATGGCATTATTACTAGAGCGGATTTCTCCTGGTAAACTACTTATTAGAATTGCTCCTATTGGAGATGATAAAAAAAGTTATGAGGAACTACTGGTTCAAACCATCGAACAGGAATTTGAACATAACTTAACTCAGCAAATCTATATTTCTGATGAATCCTGGAATATTATCAAGGCTGCAAAAAATGGAACCATCGCTATTATCAGAAAAACAGTTTTAAAAGAAGAAATCACTTCTGCCAGTAAGATGAGAGAAGTAATACTCACGGATTTAATAGAAAAGGTTGCTCCTAGTGATACAGCACTGATTGCTATAAAAGAAGAAGTAGCTAATCTATTTTAGCTTCTTATATCTACTTTTATAATAACATTATATGACAAAAAAAATATCAACAAATAATTAAATCAATAAGTTAACTATCTGTTCATCAAATAAAAAAAATATTTTTTTCTAATCTACTCAATTGCATTGACTTTAGATTGCAGTACCCTCAGAAATGTTTCTCCTTGATTTAAAGGTGCAATCTCAACAACGAAGAGATCTCCATTATGGTCAGTTACTTCAATAATATCACCTATCAATGTTTCTTTTCTGTGTTGAATATCAGTAATATCTTTAATTGCTATAAAAGAAGTTGTCGTTTCTTTATTATGATATATCAATCTGGAATCAGTTAATATCGCAGCTTCTGTACCATCTAATGAAATGGTATAATCATAATACGCTAATACTTTTTCTTCTGTATTTAACAATTGATTGGTATTCATATATTTTATAGCATACTCTTCCATATTATTCATTACTCTTACTCCACCTTCACGCATATTACAAGAACATACTAAAACAAAACATATCAGCGACATTAACCCGATTGTAATTTTATTCATCGTTTTCTAAATTTTATAATCGTTTTGATAAATATAAGTATCTTATATCAAATGGATTATAAAAAACAGACTAAAAATACAAGATAGTATGATGAATAGACCAAGCCGTGGACACAATTACATAGTCTTTTGCTGCTAATTTTCAAGCGTTCCAGAATATGATACTATCGACTTTATAAAGTTATATTGTTTTTACTCATACATTAAAATCCAATGTATCATTATTGGTTTGAAAAATATGAGGATAATGTTTCCTAATATTTTCTATCATAAATGCCAAAGGGACGTCTTCAAAATGACCATAGTCATCAAGATATTCCATAAAAATCTTTCCTTCATCATTAAATGCTTGTAAATACGAGTCATTTTCACCATCAAATTCTAAGGGAGAAACATTGCAAATTCTGCACATTGATTTATTGAATGCAGGTGATAATTTAAGCCAGGTGTTTTCTAAATAGACATTAACCATTCCGTGCGGAGTCAATTCATTCGTTCCAAACTTTTCTGTTAATCGTTCTACTCCAATATGATTTTTTACCTTACCGAGATGTAACCTCGCTGGTATTCCTAATGCACGAAAACAAGCAATTAATAAAATTGATTTCTCTACACAATGTCCTTTTGATTTTCTCGCAATGACACTGGCTTTAAAGCTTTCTTTTCGCAAGTTAAAATTATATGGATCATATCTCCACGAGTCACGAACTCTAATATACAGCTGTTTTGCCTTTTCTTTATCAGAAAGTGAATCGGTTTGATACATAGATACCAATTCCTGAATTTCTTTACTCTGATAATCAAAATAATAGGTTGTTCTCAGATAATCCATATTTATTTATTGAGCATTTAATTTAACATCTCATTTTTAGAATGATATCTTCCAGTGTAGATTTATCCCGCCATATCGATATTTTTGATCTTATTTTCTTCAGCTAGAGAAGCTTTTTCTTCAGCATATGCATATCCTTGTTTCCACCAGCTACGCATTAACTTTTTATTAAAAATCAGAGAGTTTTCTGTTAGTTTAGATGGGGTATAATACAGGTTTAAGGGCACATCTTTATTAATAGCTGCTAACTTGCCTAATACGGTATCATGTCCTTCTACCTGATCTAGCATAAAACTAAATAAGTTTACCATCAATGAAAAAGGATTCTTACCCAAAACTTTCTGATACTCCATATTCTCAGACTCTAGAATGATAGCATCTACTTCTGTAGCTCCCCGTTTGATAGCTTCTCGTATAGGAACCATACAGCCAAAACCTCCATCCGCATACTCGCAACCATTTTTGGTAACCAAACTCATGAAAGGAATGTAATTACAGGAGATCCATATCCAATCACAAAAATCTTCATATCCATAATCATGAATGGATTTATATTCTGTTCTATTTTTAGTAAGATTAGAAACTGTTACTACCAGATCTTTTGTATGCTTTTTTGCTTCATTAAACTCTGCTTCAGAAAAATTTCTTCTAATGGATTTACGCAAATTTTTACTTTCTCCAAAGGTTCGTTTACGTTTAAGAAACTGACGAATAGTGTTTGTAAAATTAATCGACACATATTCTCTATTACCTTTTTTTCTTGTTCGAAAAGGATTGATACTAAAAATAGAGTTTTGATTAACGTTTGTATAAATGTCATGTACCTTCTCGATATTGCCTAATGCTAATTGAGGTATCAAAAGACTACCTGTAGAGGTTCCCAGAAATAAATCATATTTCCTCCCTTCTACCTGCATTAAATATTGTGCCACACCACCGGCGTAAGCTCCTTTACTTCCTCCTCCAGAAATTACTAATGCTCGCATATTTTAATTTGGGGTTAGCTTTTTTTCCAAAAATTCTTGTTGGTTCTTTGGCAAATCATTCTTTAAATCTACGTATTTCTTACGATATGAAACATTCTCAAGAGTATTATCTAATAATTGACGACAAAACTTTCTAAATCTCCAATTATGATGTAAGGCCCCTTCTACCAAATCTGCCAATGATCTTTCTGAGAATGATTGTAGACTTTCTAAATACGTAAATGCATTTTCACGTGTACTAAAATGATGAATTGGAGACGTATACCCTGATAATTCATTATAAAATTGCTGGTGATTATCTGTTTGATAATCCTTAGTACTTACAGCCAGTACCAACCAAAGGATTCTAACATTTTTATCATTAAATCCAATAATATCCTTTGTTTCATCCAGATATTCACCTCTATTCAGTGGATAATTAGACCATAAATGATACAGTGCAGGTTCTATAGTCGCATAAGATGGGTCTTTTAATAAGGATTCATATTGTTTTTTTAACCCATTCGGGATATCACTCATGCTATTAGCAATCGCTTGTCTTACATAAAGATTATTAGTATCAAAAGCTCTATCTACTATCGCTATAGCTTCCTGAGAACTATCTCCTTCTAGCTGATATACAACCTCTTGGCCTATATAATCATTAACAGGAAACTCTAATGATTTAGCTAGTGTTCCCCATTTTCCTGCTAATGGTTGGGTTCGTTCCTGAGCTAAAATGAGGTATTTTTTGATAAAATCATCTTTTGTAAGAATATCTAAGGCTTTTCGCGAAGGGAATGCTATATTTTCTAACCAATCTTTTTTATAAATTGATAAATCTGTATCACTTACTTCTTCTGCTATTTTTATAAAATCAGCCGTAGTAACATTTGTATATTGATATTTTTCTAAATAATTATGAATAGTAATCTTAAAATTGACATCTCCTATCATTGTTCTCAGGGCGTGTAATGCCCAGGCACCACGTTGATAAAATGTAAGAGAACTCGCTTTAGCATTTAGTAATGAAGTAGCTCCTTCTTCTCTGGACTGCGCTGTCAATTGCTCTGCACTCTCATATAATTTATACTGAAAATATTCATCACCAAAAATTTCTCTCTCTGCTAATAATGCATAATAGGTTGCAAAACCTTCTTGTAACCAGTGGTGTGTTCCCTCTGTTTCTGTCACCAAATCTCCAAACCATTGATGTGCTAACTCGTGTGCATTTACACTAATATAATTACGGTCATTAAAAGCGATACTATCTACTACAAAAGCATCAGAAAAAATAGTAGTTCCTGTATTTTCCATACCCGCATACAAAAAATCTTTTACAGGTATCTGCTTGTAATTCTGCCACGGAAAATCAAATCCAATCTCTGTTTCCAAAAAATCAAAAATTTGTTTTGTATGTGCATAGGTAAACTCTACTTTATTTTTATCTGTTGGATAATAATACATTTCAAGCGGAATTCCACTTGCAGAAGTTTCTATTACTTTTTCATAGTCACCAATCGCAAATGCTAAAAGGTAACTACTCATTGGTTTTTGCATATCATAATGCCAACTCTGTATAGAATCATTAAGAGATTCTTGTTTACTCAGTTTCCCGTTAGCAATTACCTCATACTCTTTATTGTAATTAATTGTGAGATCAAATTCTACTTTCTCATTCATATCATCAAAACTAGGAACCCAGTTAGATGAGTATTTGCCTTGTCCCTGAGTCCATATCTGATCTTTACCCTGATAATCCTTAATAAAGTATACCGCTTTTTTTGGAGTAGTATTGTACCGTATGTTAATGATATGCTCTGTATCTGTTTTAAAATCAGAAGTTATCTTTATTTGCTTAGCATCATAAGAAAAATCAGCTTTTTTACCATCTAATAACACTTGTTCTATTTGCATTTGCTGTGCATCGATTGTGACTGATGGTGTAGCCTCATTAATTTTCATCGTATATATCACAGACCCTTCTACACTTTTGGTTACAGGATTAACAGTAATATTAATGGTCGCTTGTAAAAAATCTACAGAGGTCTGTTCTTTTTTAATTTTATCCAGAGAGGATACATCAAACTTTTTAGCCCGAATATGCAAAGAAAGAAGCAATACAATGTAAAAAAAAATAATACGCATAGTAAAATCTGATCAAATGTTCTGCCAAAATAACGATTTTACATGTCTAGTATTACAAAATAGTGTTAGCAAATACATATTTAATACCATTGTTTTTCTTTAAATAAGTATTACTCCTTATTATTTTACCGTACTTATCGGTATTTTAATAGCGCTATCGCTAAACCATTTTACTTGCAAAGGAATTTTGCCATCAGCTATAGTTTCATCACTAACATCTTTACCTGTTCCATAATTAATTTGCCAGGATGGGCTCTTGTGTAGTCCTAACAACAGTACCAGTTTACTCCCTTTTTCAATTCTATTACTGGTAAAGTATGAATTGCTAAAAGGTATGAATTCTCGCTTACCGGGCACTAAAAGCTGTCGTTTACCAGGGTTCTTTGCATAACTAGCTCTTCCCAAATAATTGGATAACTGTAAGTAACTACCATCAGCTTTCATTTCAAAAATTTCAAGAATAATATCTACATCTTTTTTATTGATTTCTGCATATAGGTCTGCCAGAAAAGCTCCATTTATATCAAATGGTTTGGTAAATGCCTCAGAAACAAAAGAAACTTGATTGTGCATTTGAATTTCTTTAGCATATATAGAATTACGTTTTTGGATACTATCACCTCTATACATAAAATCTAATTCTTGTCTTATATATTCTTTGGAGTCTGGTTTTTGTAATGTTAACTTATAATCTTTTCCTTCTCTCACATTATCCAGATACAATACTAATGTATCGTCATTCATATCTCTTAACGTAGGTTTATGTTTCCATATATTTGCTCCTGTAACTTGATAATTCACTTTATCCTTTAATATTTTAGGCTTTTCTGCACCTTTAAAAATATAATCAAACCATTGATACGCCAATACATCCATATCTAATTTAGCAATACTATCCACCGTTAAACCTCTTACCTTTTTTGCTGTTCTTCCAGCTGCACCACTGTGATTATATGGACCTATTAATAAGTAATGATTGGCATTTTTATTTCTTTTGATATGTTCTCGGTGATAATGTAAAGCTCCCACCTGATCCGAATCATAATATCCAGTAGTAGTTAAAACAGGAATATCAATATGAGCAAAATCTTCTTTACTAGCCACCATATTCTGCCAATAATCATCATAACTGGGGTGATCTAACCAGCGCTGAAAAATTTTATTAGGTTTGCCGTGTAAAGAATCTAATGCTCTGAATGACTTACCACTAGCATACCAAGCACGATATACCTTACTCCATTGTTGGGTATCTAAAAAATTCTCAAGATCAATAAATTTATTTGTAGTCACAAAATTAATCCACCTGATCATGTAACTCATAAAAACATTATTTTCCATTGGATAATCCAGACCTGTACCAACAGCAACTTGAGGCACAATTGTTTTAAGCGCCGGATGTAATTTCTTAGCTGCTGCCCATTGACTAAATCCCCGATAACTACTTCCCATCATACCTACCTGACCATCACTCCAGGGTTGTTTACTTATCCAATCAATTACCTCGTATGCATCGGTAGCATCATGTTCAAAAGGTTCTATGTCATCCGGGCTAAAATGTTTTCCTCTCGTACTTGCAAAAACTCCGTTATATCCATAATAAGCAGCTTCCTTAAGTGCTATTTTATCTATTACACCACTTTCATATGGGTAAATACTAAATATTAACATGGTAGGCCTTGGGGTAATATCTCCTTTTTTTATTGCCATCTGTAATGCTACCGTAGCATTATCCTTTGTCTTAATAGCGATACTATCCTCTATTATGTATCTTTTTTCATCTTCTCTGTCCAGTATTGTAAACGCCATTTTTTTAGTCTCTTTTGTAATTTTTTTAGAAGTACAAAGCGAAACTAATTGTATCGCATTACTTTTTGTAATGCTATCCTTGCCCACTCTTTTTAGAAGAAGTTTATCTATTTTTCTTTGTAACTCATCTTCGTGGATATCAAAATTGCGAGGAAGAAAAAGTTTTGCCTTTTCTGTGAGAGGATCATATAATTTTTTAAATGAATTAGTATAAGCAGTCTCAAAATTGGTTTTTTTGGATCGCATAGCATCAGCATACAGGTAGCGTTCTGCGACCATTAAATTTGCCTCTTCGGGATACTCTTGTCCTGCAATGATTCGCAAGCTATCAATTGAAACCAATGCTTCTGCGTATCTTCCGGATAAAATCTGAATATCAATTAAATTTGTATAAAATTTTTTCTTATCCCTTTCGGCATAGTCTTTTGATAAGGAAACAGCCAGTTCTGATACTTTATTGTCAAAAGTATTTTGATCTTCAGTTAAAGCTTCAGGAAAATAATATTGTTGCGAAAAAAGAGAGGTGATACTTGACAAAAATATGGTGAGAAAAAAGATCTTTTTCATGTGAACCTATATATTATGATTGAATGAATGCCCTATAATTTGGTTACAAAAAAAGGTATTTAAAATGAATCGAATAAAAAATTGCTAAAATTATTTAAAATTACTTCTATAAAGTATGTCTTAAAGACTGATTTTAGAACTAACTTTCAGAATAAGAACTTTAAATTGTAGGTATATTAAAGGCATTTTAAACTCCGTATAAAGACCCTGAAAGCGATTTGTAAAAATACACCTACCCGTTCTTTACCAAGCTTGTTAATATGTCGTAGCAACTCATATTTCAAAATAACAACAGATAAATTTGTACGAAACAAATTAAAAAAAGAAAACGTACTATAGATAGTTGCAAACCTGTTTTTGTTTCATTTTGAACTTTGAGTGATGAAACATATCTTCGTTCTTATGAATTCTAACATTTTACAAACCCCTATTGATTACTTAAAAGGTGTAGGTCCATCAAGAGCCACTTTATTACGTGCAGAGTTAGGAATTCATACCTATCAGGATTTGATCAATTTATTTCCTAATCGATATATTGATAAAACTCATTACTATAAGATCAACGAATTGCAGCGTACCACTGCAGAAGTACAGATTGTGGGTAAGATTACGCATATCAAAATGGTAGATCAGAAACGAGGAAAACGTCTGGTTGCTAAATTTATGGATGATACTGGCGATATGGAGCTTGTATGGTTTAGAGGGCATAAATGGATCAAAGAAAACCTAAAACTCAATACTCCGTACGTTATCTTTGGAAAAACAAAGTACTACAATGGGTACTCTATGCCACACCCAGAAATGGAATTGCTGACCGAGCATGAAAAAAATCTAAAAATCAGCATGCAACCTGTTTATCCATCTACAGAGAAATTATCCAATAAAGGTATCAGTAATAGGGTAATCAGTAAAATGATGCAACAATTGTTTGCAGAAACACAACTTAAATTTTATGACACCCTTTCTGAAGAAATTCTATCAGAACTTAAATTAATTTCAAAAAGAGAAGCTGTATTTCATGTACATTTTCCTAAAAATCAGGAAATACTGGCAAAAGCTCAGTACCGACTTAAATTTGAAGAACTTTTTTACATTCAGCTACAACTGATTATCAAAAAGCTGATTAGAAAACAAAAAATCAAAGGGTATCCATTTACAGAAGTTGGTACCTATTTTAATACATTCTATAACGACCATTTACCTTTTACTCTTACCAATGCGCAGAAACGGGTAATTAAGGAAATTAGAAAAGATATAGGCAGTAGTGCACAGATGAATCGTTTATTACAAGGTGATGTTGGATCAGGTAAAACAATTGTTGGTTTTATGGCGATGTTACTAGCTATTGATAATGGGTTTCAGGCATGTTTGATGGCACCAACAGCTATTCTGGCAAGTCAGCATTATCAAGGAATCACAGAGCTCACCAAGGGCTTGGATATCCAGGTAAAATTGCTAATGGGCAGCTCTAAAGTAAAAGAACGCAGAATTATTCATGAAGAACTGGAGAATGGTACCTTACATATATTGATTGGCACTCATGCTTTATTAGAAGATAAAGTAAAATTTAAAAATCTAGGCTTAGCCATTATAGATGAGCAACATAGGTTTGGTGTAGCACAACGAGCTAAGTTATGGCATAAAAACAAGTACCCTCCACATATTCTTGTAATGACAGCCACTCCCATCCCCAGAACATTAGCTATGAGCTTATATGGAGATTTAGATATTTCTGTTATCGACGAATTACCTCCGGGAAGAAAATCAATCAAGACGGTACATCGATATGATAGCAACAGACTTAAAGTATTTAAGTTTATGGCAGAAGAAATTGCAAAAGGCAGACAGGTATATATTGTATATCCTCTGATTCAGGAATCAGAAGCAATGGACTATAAAGATTTGATGGATGGGTATGAAAGTATTGCCCGCTCCTTCCCTGCTCCTCGGTATCAGATCTCTATTGTACATGGGCAAATGAAACCCGCAGACAAGGAGTATGAGATGGCTCGTTTTGTAAAAGGAGAAACTCAAATTATGGTTGCTACTACAGTAATTGAAGTAGGTGTTAATGTACCTAATGCCAGTGTGATGATTATAGAAAGTGCAGAACGGTTTGGACTCTCGCAATTACATCAACTAAGAGGACGTGTAGGTAGAGGGGCAGAACAGAGTTTTTGTATTTTGATGACCGGTTTTAAACTTTCTTCTGATAGTAAAACCAGATTAGAGACTATGGTTCGTACTAATGATGGATTTGATATCGCAGAAGTAGATCTTAAGTTACGGGGACCCGGGGATATTATGGGAACGCAACAAAGTGGAGTTCTCAATTTAAAAATTGCGGATATGGTGCGAGATAATGATATTCTAAAAACTGCACGGTATTATGCTATGAAAATATTAAAAGAAGATCCTTCTTTAGCTTTAGAAAAGAACCACGTTTTATTATATACGTATCAACAAGTCGCTAAACATAAGAATATTTGGAATTATATTAGTTAACCATTTAATCCATGTATTTCTGCCAGGTAACTAATATAAATTTATCCTTTAGGTCAAGAAATCCATATTCATAACAAAACAGGTATACTTTATTTTCTTTATTTTTCCAGTAATGTGTGAAATATTTTGGATTAAAGCCTTCTAAAATCAGTTTTTCTTTGCGTATTGTAGATAGTCCTGATTTATTATATGCCTTTAATATTTTTCGATTAGTTTTTAATTGTTTGTCAATTGAGTAATATAAAGTTTCTTCAGATTTACGTTTTTGATATTGATGAGCAGATTTGCAATGAACGGAACAATATTTCTTATCAGATCTACCTATAATTTCAGCTTTACATTGTGGACATGGATTCATATTTTCTTTTTAACTAAAAATTAGTCAAATACTATTCGAATAGTATTCGACTAAAATACTACTATGGTTTTTAAATACTGCATTTTTGTATCATGAATCTTACTAAACACATCACCTTAAAGCATTTGTTGATTAATAACCAAAAGATGATTGGGATACAATTTCATCCTGATAAAGTGATCCAAGCATTGATAAAAGAACTCTCCAACCCTAGATGGAGCAGAGAGTTTGCGATGGTATATATCGTTCATAATAAAGAAAACTTGAATTGTGTTTTTGAGAAATTTAGAGGTGTCGCCTGGATTAATGGAAATTCTTTTTTTAAAGAGAAAATAAAACGTGATAACGAGCCAGTTAATATTAACTGGTATCGTAACAGAGTAAAAACAGTTTCTTATAAGTATGTGCCAGAAGCATATCTTCTGAAACTAGAACTCAAAAGATACGCCCTAAACACCTGTAAAATATACATCTCCTTATTCGAGAAGTTTATAAATCAGTATCCCGATAAAGATATTGTGGAATTATCTGAACAAGAGATAAGAGAATATTTGCAATTACTTATCGGACAAAACAAATCTAACAGTTATATCAACCAATCTATAAATAGTATTAAGTTTTATTATGAAGTGGTGATGGGAATGCCCAATCGATTTTATAGTATAGAAAGACCTAGAAAAGAACAGAAGCTTCCACAAGTAATATCGAAAGAAGAGATTCTCGCTATGATTGCCAATACCAATAATATAAAACACCGTTGTATTGTAAGTCTATTATATTCTGCTGGATTACGAAGAAGTGAATTATTAGAATTAAAAATTCAAGATATAGATAGTAAGCGGATGCTAATTCATATCAAAAATGCAAAAAATAATAAAGACCGGTATTCATTGTTATCACAAACTGTGTTAAAAGAATTAAGGGTATATTATAAAGAATGGAAACCAAAAGAATATCTGTTTGAAGGATTAAAAGGAACTAAATATAGTGGAAGTAGTGTAAAAGAAATAGTAGTTAAAGCAGCAGAAAAATCGAAGATAAACAGGAGAGTAACTCCGCATATGTTAAGGCATAGTTTTGCTACTCATCTTTTAGAAAGTGGTACTGACCTAAGATATATTCAAACTCTTTTAGGGCATAGTAGTACAAAAACCACAGAAATTTATACTCAAGTGGCAATAAACAATTTCAAATCAATTAAAAATCCATTAGATTTGTAGTAAATACAAGGAATATAATAGCAATTGCTATTATAACATTGTTGTATGTAATTCCCTAAAAAGAGTAATTAAATTATAGTAAGTGAACTTCTTTTCAAAATATTTAAAAAAGTATAAAGATAAAAAAGAACTGAAAAAATCTAATTTCGGAAGAGATTATGGATGGTATATTGAATACGAAGGTAAAACTATTGGTGAGCTTGTTGACTGGAAATTCACTGATATGTTTTGGTGCTCTTATAAAGTGGCTCCATTAAATGGTGAGTGGGAAAGTATTGTGTTTGATGAAAAAAAGTGGCAGAATTGTGAGTTTAAATTCAAAAATAAAAAATACAATAAATACGCCGAAAATGCATTTTCTGGATTTGCTCCTGGAAGTTTAATGGAAACAAAAACTGTCGGAATGCGAATGCTATATTTTACTGAACTTTGAAAATAAACTACATACAACATCATATATGAAATCAGAGCAATTTAATGTCAAATCAAAAGGTCATTTCCTTTTTGCAGTGGCGCTAAATTTTTATAAATTGAATAAGAAATAAAAATGCGCAGATAGATCAATTGGTTCTAGGGTACTTGCCTTGCTCCGATTCATATATTTGGCGTTATAGCCAATCAGGTACGTTAAAGGGACATAGTTTACACTTTTTCAAGTTATAATTTGAGACAAAAATCAAATTATTATGCCTTGGAAAAACACAACAACTATGGAACAAAAAATTGAATTTATTTGTGAATGGCGTA
>NZ_BAABCW010000028.1:0-51062 GCF_039539305.1 Aquimarina addita
CTAGGTGGTAAAAGACTTAACTGATCTTGATCGTAAGTCTTGAAGATTACTTTGCGACTCATAATCTAAATTTACAAATAACCGAAATTTTATACAAAAAAAAGACTGCCTTTTTAGACAGCCTCTTCATATATACCTAAATATTACCCGGGGAATAATTGCAGGGATAAGTTTTATCATTCTTTAGCGACTTTCCGTTTTACAATTACCAATAAAACTGTTCCTACAATAGCAATAATGGTCATAAATATCCAACTATTAGTATATCCATAATTTTCTATGAGTTGCATACCGGAGTTGTGTCCTAGAATATGAGCAACAGAAAAAGACATACTATAAAGTCCCATGTAGGCTCCCTGTTTACCTTTTTTAGAACGCTCTAAAGCAAAAGCGTTACCAAACGGGAAAGCTATCATTTCGCCTAATGTTGCGATAACCATTCCTAATATAAGTATGCCTGCCCATGGAGTAAGGGTTAATATAATAAAGCTGCAACCAGTAAGAATCATACCATATATTACAGTACTTATTTTTGACAAAGAGGTGGATTCTAGATAGGTAATCAAAGGCATTTCAAAAATAAAAATTAATGCACCATTTAAGGCAAGTATGAGCCCTATCGTTTCTTCTGGGAGTTGATGAATTTGTTTATAATACAATGGTATAGTAGAAAAATACTGAACAAAAATGAATCCAAATAATATAAGTGCTATTAAAAATAATATATAGGAACTGTCACGATGCGGTGGAACTGGTGAGTCTATGACAATTTCTTTATCGAGTATTTTTGCTTTTTTAGGATGTAAGGTTCTGATCATAATAAAGCCAGCTATAACGCAAGTGATTCCATCTACCCAAAACAATCCGGCATATCCTATGGACGCGATTATTAAACCACCTACAGCTGGTCCCATAGAAAAGCCGAGATTAATGGCTAACCTTATTAAGGTAAGTGATCTTGTTTTGTTTTCTGGCTTACTATAAGCACTTAGGGCAACAAAAAAAGCCGGACGTGCTGTATCTGCAATAGCGATTAATATAAAAAAACCAAAACAGATACTCCAGAATTCAGAAAAATTCTGAACAATAAAAAAGGAGATTCCAGTAAAAAATAAGGAGCCTAAAATCACTTTGTAATAACCAAGTTTATCACATAATTTGCCACCAGCCCAAGCGCCCAGTAATGAACCTAATCCATAACTTGTCATCACCCAACCAATTTCTTTTAGAGAAAAAGATAAGTTGTCAGAGAGATATAGGGATAAAAATGGTATTACCATAGCTCCCATTCTATTGATTAATGTAATGAGTGCTAACCACCACACTTCTCTCGATAAACCCGAAAAAGTACGTAAATAGTTTTGTATAAGATTTTTCAATGTATGGGTTGGTTATTGATCGGTTGCTACTAATTATTTTTTAAATCCAGTAAAGTCAATATAAAATAATCACAGTATAACTGGTAAAAATAGCTTTTTGTCTAAATTTGATATACAATTTTAGAGAATATTAACTTGTTTGTTACTAATGGTTTGTATTTTTGCAAAAAATAAGGGGACTCGTGTATAAATTATCTTTTCTGTTCATATTATTCATTGGTGTTACGATATACTCTCAGGAAACCATAAATGTTGAAAAAGCATTAACATTTCAGGCAGAACTTAATCGCAAATTTGCTTCTGAAGAAGAATCGCCGCTGACATCCAAAGACTTAGCCATTTTTAAAGGGCTTGATTTTTTTGATATTGATACTTCATTTAGTGTAGAGGCAACTTTTGTAAGAACACCTTATGAAACTCCATTCATTATGAAAACGACTACGGAGCGAGAGCCTTTATATGTTAAGTATGGTGAAGCACATTTTATGCTTCAGGAAAAAGAGTGGGTTGTAAATATTTACCAAAATCAAGGATTAAAAACGCAACCTGAATATGAGGCCTATCTTTTTTTACCTTTTACAGATACCACTAATGGGGTAACGACTTATGAAGGTGGTCGTTATATTGATCTTACTATTCCAGAAGGCAAAAAAATCATTATTGATTTTAATACTGCTTATAATCCATATTGTTCTTATAATGATCGATATTCCTGTCCAATACCACCAGAAGAAAATCATCTTGATATTGATATCCCGGTAGGGGTTAAAAAATATAAAGTGAAAGAGGAAAATAAGTAGCCTCAATGGATTAATTTAAAGTTAAATTCCCCGTTTTTCATAATTCGATGTTCTTTTTTTATTTACTTTAGAAGTATTTAAAATAATAACTTTTAAAACTTGAAATTATGAAAAATTATTTATGTAAGTATTCAATTTTATTTTTAAGCTTAATTTTAATTTTATCTTGTAGTAATGATGGAATAGAAAATTTAGAGACTGATAATAATTCAATTAGGGAAGAAATTTATTTGCTTTCTGATGGAAGAAAAATTACTTTAGAATATAATATTTTACAAAAGGAGTATATCGAAAATGATGATTTGATAGAGTTTGAAAATATAATGTTGAGTTCAGATGATACAGTTATTATAAATGATGGCTCTGAAGTTTTGAGAATTTCTACCTTGGAAGAGCAAGAAGAGTTACGCTCTCTAAAAACATTATCCAATAATCAAATTCCTGAACCCAATTCAAGAGTAACTTTGTATGACTTGAGTTATAATTTTGGTCCTAGAATTGATTTTTATCTGAATGCATCTAATCCAGAATTTAGAACTGTTTCATTACAAACAGCTAGGTGTGAATATGGAGTTACTCCAATTGATAATGGGTGTCAAACCGATTTGTATAAGAAAGTTTCTTATATGGAGCTTTACAATAATTCATATGCATTAATGAAATATTATTTCGTGCTTAAAGGTCGTAATATTTCAAGATATATGCAGTTTGAGAATCCTCAATCTTCGAGTCAAACTGTAACCAGATTTGATCTGTCAGAAATTGGAAGGGATAATTCATTTGTTTCTGTAACTAAAATCAGGTTTGCTATTCCTGTATATTAGATAAGCTATATTAAAGAATTTTGTAAATATATTATAACTAACTCATATGGGTAAAGTTTGAATTTTTTAATGTAAAATTAATTAGATTTAAAATAAAAAGACCGTCTGTAAAGACGGTCTCAACTTTGAACAAACAATATATTAAATAATAATATATTAAAATTTATAGATTGCACCTAGCGTAAAAGAGATAAGACTATCCGTAGGCTCAAAATCACCATCTTCAAAAGAGTCTTCAGATGTAGAGTCTAATCTTAATTCTGGTTTAAAAGTAAGATCACCTACTGCATAGCTTCCTGTTAAAGTAGCAGCAAATACAGAACCGTCACCTTCATCATCTACATCTAAAGCATCAACTCCACCAGAGTATTCAGCAAAATATTCTCCTCTTAATCCTAAAGTAAAACTCTCAGATGTTTTATACTGTGGGTATAATGCAACACCATAAAAACCAAAAGAATCTCCGTCTTCTTGTGGTTCTGTTGATAAGTACGTTCCGTTAATTCCTAAATAAAAATCTTCAGAAAGATCCCAACCCGTAGTTAAATCAGCTTGGAAAGTTGGACCTACTTCTCCAGGAACTCCTTCGTTTCCATATCTGAAATTCAAGTAAGCACTACCATTATCTACAGCATACCCTAATTGTGCCCCTACTATGTAAGTATCAAATGGATTGTTTTCAGTGTAATCTGTTGGATTCATAACAGCTACCATTGCAGACCATTCATCGTTAATAGCAAAATCAGCTTTTAAACCAGTATGAGAAAAAGGTCCATAAGAAAACATATAAGAAGTAGAGTAGTTAAAGTTTCCAGTAGGAGAAATCACTTCATATCCTAAATAGGTATTAAAGTTACCCATCGTTAATGTAACTTTTTCACTTACATTCCAGTAAACATACATTTGATTAATGATATTTGCTGATCCCTCAGAATTAAATACGGCATCCGCTCCTCTCGGTCCATATACAAGATCTGCTACAAAACCTACTTTTTCTCCTTCATAGCCTAAAATTACATTAGCCATACCTAAAGAAAAACCATTTTGATTAGCAAAAGAAGTTGAAGGTGCTAAAAATTCTCCATCTGCAGCCTTATTAGGTCCAGTAAGGTTAGCCCTAAAATAACCATCTACAGATCCGTTGACAGAAAAGTTATCAAACCATTTTTTTTCTTCCTCATCCTGAGCAACCGCAGTAAAGCTAATAAATGCTAATGCGATCAGGCATACTTTTTTAAAAAGTGTTGTTATGGTATTTGTTTTCATAATAAAAATTAATTGGTGTTAATTTTGTTTGAATTAAAAATGTAAAATTATGTTAAAACAATGTTATCCCAATAGAAAAAGGGGTTAGTTCTTAAATTTTTATGTTTTTTTTAGTTTATACCCCTAAAAAATCAAACATTGACGTTTATTTGATATTTTTTTAAGAATCTTTAACTAGGTTATTTGAGTTTTAATGCATTTTATCATTCATTTTATTAAAAAATGATACTATTGATTAGTTATTTTAATATAATAAAAACCAATAAAAAAGACTTTTTCTTTAAAGAAAAAGTCTTTTTTATTGGTGCTTCTCCCGACTAGTTTAACGCCTGACTACCATGTTCTCCTGTTCTGATTCTATAGGTATTTTGTATATCTGACACAAAAATTTTGCCATCACCAACTTCCCCGGTTTTTGCAGCTTCAAGAATAGCTTGAATAGTATTTTGTTCAAATTCATCCGAAACTACCAGGGATAAATATCTACGTTGAATATCCGATGTGCTATAGGTAATACCTCTATAGACATGTCCTTTTTTCTCGTTCCCAACCCCTGTTACATCCCAGTAAGTGAAAAAATTAACTTCTATATCATGCAATGCATCCTTCACGGCATTGAATCTTGATTTGCGTATAATTGCTTCTATTTTTTTCATGTACTTTTTGTGTTATTTGTTAAAATCATTATAAGTTCATCACTTATATTCTATATTTTTTAAATACTCATATAACATTCTTCGCTGTTATTTTACCTAAATCACATAGGTTTTGCTTTTACCGCACTAACCACATTCCTAAAAATACTAAAAGGAATCCAGTAATAAAAGAGGCAATTGTATAAATGAAAAAGCTCGTAATATCGCCTGTTTTCAATAGCATATGATTTTCATAAGCAAAGGTAGAGAAGGTAGTAAATCCTCCACAAAACCCAGTGGCTAATAGTAGCACCGTATTTTGTGAAAGAATAGTGTTTTTTAGAGCTAATCCTAAAATGATTCCTATAATAAAACTTCCTAAGATGTTAGCGATAAAAGTACCATAGGGGATTCCGCTAGTAGGATTGTTAAGAAACTTACTAATAAGATATCTGCCTACACTTCCTGTGCCACCACCAATAAATACCAAGAGAATTTGTTTCATTTTTAATTACTTTTTAATAAAAATAATAAGATAACAGTAGCTTTTAGGATTTTTAGGGTCTATATAAATTATTCCACTGTTTTTAGTACTGGGATATAAATTTCTGTAATCCATTCTGCAGGATTTGGTTGCAAATCGGGTCCTGATTTATATACTTCAAAAGGTGGAGAGGCTGGATCAGCTTCTAAACCATTTTTTGCAAGGTATTCATAGCCTGCCATCCATGCTTCTTTCAGATTGGAGTATTCTCCTTTTAAGGTAGTTTTAACAGCTTTTTGTCTCGGTAAAAAGTCACATAATACTCCACTTTCTACAGGAGTAATTACGCGTTCCCTAACAGGTACTCCTACAGAATAAATGGCAGTTCCTAATTCTTCATTAAATTCATTGAATAAAGTAAAAGGCATTCCTGTCTGTGGTAGATTGTTTTGTTTGATATACGCATTAACAATAGGAAGCATTTGTGACATTTTTTCTGGAATAGCTGCTATAGAAGAAGCAGTAGCATTATACATATAAAACCCACCTCCGTGTTCTGTTAGTCCATCTACATGGATTGTGTATTCTTTCATTTTCTCTTGTACAAAAAGATCTAGTTTTTCCAGTCCTCTTTGATACATGGGAGCAATACTCTCTGAAGCCGTACTATCTTTTGTCATCCAGAACATCTTTTCCATAAAACCCTGTTCACCTTTCATTCCCCAGGTTACTTTTGTCTTTTTTCCTTCTAATTTTTCGAATTTCCAGAATACATCACTATTAGTTTCTCCCACTACAGGTATCAGCATGGTTAGCTTTTGATTAATACTGGCAAAAGGAATTGATTGTATCGTTTTCATACTGCCATCAGGTTGTGTTTCACTAGTCCAGCTATAAGATGCGCCATCACCACTGGTGTTACTAGGGTACTTCATAATCATATCCTCAGATTCATCCATCCATGGACCCCATTTTTCCCAGGTTTTAAATTCATTGACAATCTTAAATAATAGTTCATCCGGAGCTTCAATTACTTTACTTTCTTCTACTCTGATTTCTCCATCTTTGGTGGCAATAAATACAGCGCCTCCAATAATAACTATTAATAGTATAAAGAATAAATATTTTATAATTTTCATGTTTGTTAGTTTTGGTCGTTAATAAGGCTAATATACTCAATTTTTAATGTGTATTTTACTCATTATATATTCTAAAAAATCAATTTAAGTTTTTTAGTCTTTTTTTTTAATTGAAAATACAAAATGCAGCTATTTTCATTTTACTACATTTGTTTTTAAAATTAACTATTTAATAGCTCTCATTTTAACAATAGAGACAATTAAAAACTCAATAAATTAAACTCAAACTAATGAAAACTAAGTATCTATTTCCCATTGCAATAGCAAGTGTTATGCTAATTGGGTGTAAAAAGAATCCTTCAGTTCAGGATCAAATTAATCAACAACAGGAGGAGCAGGTTGAAGAAACTGCAGAAACCAATGAAGATACATTTGATTATGTAGTAGAACAAGTAGCAGATCTAAAAATACTAAGATATCAAATTCCTGGATGGGATAAGCTTACTTTAAAAGAGCAAAAACTGGTATATTATCTTACACAAGCAGGATTAAGCGGCCGTGATATTATGTGGGACCAGAATTATCGATACAATTTGACAATTCGCAAAGCTTTAGAGAACATATATACTACATATGCCGGGGATAAAACCACAACCGATTGGAAAGCTTTTGAAACTTATCTAAAAAGAGTATGGTTCTCTAATGGAATTCATCATCATTATAGTAATGATAAGCTTAAGCCATCGTTTGACGTTGCTTATTTAGAGACGCTTTTAAAGGAAACAAAAACAACATTATCTAAAGAGGCACTTGATATTATTTTTAATGAAAAAGATGTAAAAAAGGTAAACCAGGCAAAGGGTGTAGACAATGTCGCATTGTCAGCGGTAAATTTTTATGGACCGGGAGTTACAAATAAAGATGTAACCTCCTTTTACGGTAAAATGAAATCACCTGATCCTGATAAGCCTTTGTCATATGGGTTAAATTCTCAGTTAATTAAAGAAAATGGAGTGATCAAAGAACGGGTCTATAAATCCGGCGGATTATACGGTACTGCGATCGATGAAATTATCAAATGGTTAGAAAAAGCTCAGGGAGTTGCAGAAAATAAAGCACAAGGTGATGCATTGGGATTACTAATTCAATATTATAAAACAGGAGATTTACAAACCTGGGACGATTATAATGTGGCATGGACTGCTGCTACAGAGGGTAATATTGATTACATCAACAGTTTTATAGAAGTATACAATGATCCATTAGGGTATAGAGGGTCTTATGAAACTATTGTACAGATTAAAGATTTTGATATGTCTAAGAAAATGGAAGTATTATCAAAAAATGCACAATGGTTTGAAGATAATTCACCATTAATGGATGCTCACAAAAAAGAAAAAGTAGTAGGAGTTACTTATAAAGTAGTTTCTGTTGCAGGAGAAGCTGGTGATGCTTCACCGAGCACACCTATTGGAGTGAATTTGCCTAATGCTAACTGGATTCGTGCAGCAGTGGGGAGTAAATCAGTTTCTTTAGGGAATATTATAAATGCTTATAATAATGCTGGAAGCTCCGGAAGACTAAAAGAATTTGTTAATGACTCGGAGGAGTTTGAACTAGAAGAAAAATATGGACAGTTAGCAGATAAATTGCATACCGCATTGCACGAGGTAATTGGTCATGCTTCTGGTAAATTAAATCCAGGTGTAGGAGAGACTAAAGAGACACTAAAAAATTATGCATCAACCCTAGAAGAAGGTCGTGCGGATTTAGTAGGCTTGTATTATCTGTATCATCCAAAATTACAAGAATTAGGCTTAGTAGAAGACTGGAAAAAGGTTGGAATGGCAGCATATGACGGATATATTCGTAACGGTTTGCTAACACAACTTATTAGATTGAATCTGGGAGATAATGTAGAAGAAGCTCATATGCGTAACAGACAATGGGTTTCTGCATGGGTTTTTGAGAAAGGTAAAGCTGATAATGTGATCGAAAAGATAACAAGAGAAGGAAAAACGTACTATAATATCAATGATTATGAAAAATTGCATGACTTATTTGGAGAATTACTTAAGGAGACACAACGAATAAAATCAGAAGGTGATTATACTGCTGTAGAAGCATTAGTAGAGGGATATGGTGTAAAAGTAGATCAGGATATCCATGCAGAAGTGTTAAAAAGAAATGAGCAGTTTACCTCTGCTCCCTATAGCGGGTTTGTGAACCCTGTACTAGTTGCAGAAAAGAATGATGATGGAGAGATCACGGCAATTAAAGTAACGCAACCAGAAAGCTTTGTTGCTCAGATGTTATCGTATGCAAAGGAATACAGCTTTTTACCAGAAGTGAATTAAAAATAATGTAAGAAAAATAAATCCTGATCAATCTATCTGTATTGGGTAGAATATTAAAAAGCAACTATGAATAACGGATTATTTTATTTGATTTTTGATCTGGCAAAGATTGCCGGTGGGTTGTTGCTTGCGCAATCAGTATTTACTAAGTATGATTCTGTTGGTAAATTAACAAATTTTTTATCTGGATTTCAGGCAATTATTGGTAGTATACTATCAATAATGGGAGCCTTATATGTTTTGATACCCGGTTGTTTTCTGATGGATCTTGCAGCAATTCTGGCAGGATTAGTCTTATTGGGTGTAGCTTTAAAATCGGTTCCGGGTATTGGAGATATTCTGGTCAGAGTTTCTAATATTCTAAAAGCTTTTGCCATCCCAATAGGAATTGGAGCTTTAGTGTCCGGGATACTAGGAATATTGAATTTTTGTCTGTAGAGAAATCAAACATTACAAAAAGCCTCCGGAAATTGATGTTTTCTGGAGGCTTTTAATTTTTAGGTGTTTTTGATTTTTAAAGAATTTTATAAATCAGTTTAATCGCGATTGAGGGGAGATACTCCTCTTTAAAAAAATCACGATTAGCTATATCCAACGTGGTCAGGGTGTCTTCATTACTAATAATCTTTTGTCCATGTAAATCTTTTAAAATAATAGGATCAGTTGTCGTTTTTAAAGATATTCTTATCCATTCTAAAGGTTAATGACACAAAAGGATTGATTCGATAATATTTTTCATTTAAGTCTGCTGCTGATATTTCTGCAGACACAATATCGTTTTCAGTATACTGATTTTCGAGTCTCAATTGTTGATGAAATGCTAGTCCGGCGGACAAAAAAAGATTGTGGCCTACATAAAACGTTCCTCCGGCAAAAACCGAAAGTTCATCTATATCAATTCCTATTCCTCCCATATAGCCAAGACAAACATCTTTCTCTAAATTAATATATGAGAACTGTAGCATAGGAATGGGTTGAAGTATTGTTTGACTGCCATCTCTTACTATTTTTATTCCATCTTCTGTGACTTGAGTTTTGTAGGTATCGCTATTTAGTAAAGAAATAGCAGAGATTCCTATGGAGGTAATCCATTTATTACTGATAATGGATTCGTATTTTCTGGTGTAGACTTTAGTAGTGCCATCAGTAATTTTTTTAGCAGTAATAACGAGTTCTGCAACAGTTCTTTTTTTTATTTCAAATTTTTTAGTGCCTGAATATATACAAGATTTTTTAATACTAATGTCTTTAGAATCATTGGATGTTTGATTTAGTAAGGAAGTGTCTAAAGGTTCATTAACCTGATTTGTAATTTTGAATGATGAAGTAATTATATATTCATTACAATTAAAGTTACTAAATATTTTTAATTCATAGTTACCTTTTGGTAAGGTTTGTTCTTCGGTTAAAACGTTTTGAGATAGATCTACTTTTAAAATAGTATTCTCATTTCCGCCTTTCGCCGTATTGGAAAAAGAATAAAAGAAGAATAACAGAAATAAAATAACTAGGTTGAATGTTCTCATAATTTCTAAGATTTTTGTTGTTAGTACACTTCAAAATTACCTTAGAATCAAGCACAAAAAAATACCCATAAGCGGGTATTTTCATATCAATACTAAGTAAGTTTTAGCGTTTAGAAATCATATTTTTTTTCAATTGCATACCGAAGTAATTCGCCTTTGCCTTTAAGTCCTAGTTTACGGATAATGTTTTTACGATGTGTTTCTATGGTAGAAACAGAATTAAAACGAATCGCTGCAATTTCTGAAGTAGTTTTTCCTTGACCGATAAAGGTTAGGATTTCGCGTTCGCTTTTTGATAATACCTGTTTTTTTATTTGTTGTGCCGTATTTCCAGAAAAAAAAGAAGGATCGATAGTCGCATCGTAATAGGTATTTCCTTTCATTACCTCATAAATCGCTTTTAGTACCTCTTCCAACGGAGAGTTTTTTACCAGATATCCTTCTGCCCCGGCAGCGATCATTTGGCGTACAGCATCTTCCTGATCAAACATAGAGAATGCAATGATCTTGATATGCGGTAGTTCTTTTTTGATAATTTTTGTAGCAGCAATACCATCGATTTTTGGCATCCTGATATCCATTAAAACTACTTTGGGCTGTTTTCTTCTTACGAGGTATAGTAATTCTTCTCCATCATTAGCCATACCGATAATACGAATCTCCTCTTCATATCTAAGCAGTAGTTCTACACCATCAATAAGAGATTGATGATCTTCTGCAATGGCTACGGTAATCATATGGGTATATTTATGATGATGTTAGTTCCTTTTCCTATAGTAGTATCAATTTCAAAAGTGCCTTCCAGATGCTCTATGCGTTTTTCAATACTTTTTAATCCCATACCATCCTTTTCTGGTAAGATGGTAGCGTCAAATCCTTTTCCATTATCTTCTACAATGATATTCAATAGAGCGTCGTGATTGGTTAATGAAATATTGATCTCAGTAGCATGTGCATGTTTAATTGTATTTGTAATTAATTCCTGAATGATTCTAAAAATAGAAATCTCTAAGGCGTTATCCAATCGCTCATCCAGCCCATACTCTTGTATTTCGATATGGAGACCCGTGCCATTTCTGTTCGATACTTTTTTTGCCAGATTTTTAATAGCGGGTAGTAGTCCTTGATTAGCCATCACACCGCTATTCTTTTCGTGGGCGATGGCACGTACTTTTTGATACGCTTCGTTAAGCAAATTATCTGTTTTTATATATAATTCTTCTATATTTTCTATTTTGGGATTATTCTTATTATTTTTTAAATGATCAAAATGCAGTTTTACGGTGGCAAGAGAACTTCCCAGATTATCGTGTAAATCATTTGCAATACGCTGTCGTTCTTTTTCCTGTCCGGAGATCATAGCATCAATTGCAGTTAGTTCTTGTTCTTTAAGTAGTTTTTCTGTTTTTTGGATTTCGATTTCCCGTTCTTGTTCTGCAATACGTTGTTTACGTTTAGTGTTTTTATGAATTAAAAAAGCAGTGATTGCCCCAAAAAATAATAGTAATAAAGCACCGATGAGTAGGTTTCTGTTCTGGATTCTTTGGGATTGTATTTCTAGGTTATCATTTTTAAGTTGTAGGTTCTCTTTTTCCTTTTCTGCTGCGCGATATTTATTTTCGGCTTCAACAATAGCTTTGTTTTGGGCTTGGTTGTCTATAGAGTCTTTTATTTGGATTAGTTTCTGTGCATATATAAAAGCTTTTTCGAAATCTTGAACTTTTTTATACGCATTAAGTTGGTTTTCATAATAAACGACTCTTGTTTTGATGTCATATTCTTGTAAATTAATATTATTTGTTTTTTGGTAATAAGAAATTGCCGTGGCATAATCACCAGCTGTTTCGTAGGTTCTAGCTTGATTATTATAATTTATGGAAATGAATTGTGGTAAATTAAGTTTCTTAAATACGGGCAATGTTTTTTTGAAATAATAAAAAGCAGAATCGGTATTTTTTTCAATAGTATTAAAAGCGGTACCAATATTCATTTCTATTAAAGCTATTCTTAGAGAATCATTAATTTTTTGTAATTCATATACTGATTTTCTATAAAAGTAAAGGGTGTTTTTTAAATCGTTTATATCAGAATGGATATCGGCAATTTTAGAGTTGGCTCTAGCCAAAAATAATGGTTTTTGACTTTTGCTAGCATAGTCAATATACTCATCTAAAAAAGGTGTGGAATTAATTACTAAATGTTTCTGATGTGTTAATAGCTCATAGATTTCGTAATTGGTATCAGCCACATATTCTAAGCTATCTATAGATTTGAAATATTTTTTTGCAGAAAGTAATTCCTTAAAACCTTCATCATGTTCATCTTTCTTTTTCATTATTATTCCTGAATAATAATGATATAAACCAGTTTGAAATTTATTCGACACAGGCTTTGTTTTTTTTAAATAAATATAAGCTGAATCCAATTGAGATTTATCAAGTTGTAACTTGACTTCATCAAATGTATGACTTTGTGCAAAGCAAAAACCAGTAATTAAAAATATTACTGGTAATGGATAAAGGTTTATGTATTTTAATAGTTTCATTAAATACCTACAATTATACTTCCGTCTTTATCTTTGGGTTTATCCCTATTACACTCTTTTATCTCATTAATAATGGTAATAGGTTCCAAAGAGATAGTAAGTAAAAAATTAATATCATTTAGTTGGTTTTCTTCTGCTGTCTTTGGATAAAACCCTTTGATGTATTCATCATAAAGTTTATGCTTTTTCGTTTCATTAAGAGAATGATGGGATATGAAAGCTTCTAGTCTTTGAAATTCTTTACAAAAAAATACTTTATGAAGTTTAAATCTATTTCCATTCTGGCGTCTATGGTTTGTTAGTTTGAAATCTCCTTTAATAATCTCATTGTTTTCCCAGTAAAATCTAGCTTTTAATGAAACATAATCATCTTTAAAGATTAATTGATATCCATTTCCGTTAATTTTTATTTCGCACCTTTGTTTTTGTTCTCGTTCTCGTGTTTTATTTTCCATAAAATATATATTTTGTTATTTAGTTACACTCCAAATCTCTTTAAAAAAACCACATCATTCCCTACCCAATACAGGGTATTTTCTCTTTTTAGATAATAAAATCAAAAAGAAATCTAAGGTCATTACCTGATAAGGTTGACTAGAACGGGGTGTATGTGATTGAAAACTAGGGGTGTATTTGGTCTTAAGGGTGCAAATATGTTTTTAGCCCAAAAAGCAACAAAATAAAGATAATAAAACCAACCAGAATAAAGATACTACCTTTATAATATTTGCGATGAAGTTTTAGGTCTTTACGATAGCTGAAAATCATTAATATAATAAAAGCTATGACAAAAAAAACTGCAAATATCAACTGTCCGGTACTAAACATAAATCCTTATTTTTACGGCAAAGATAAACTATAAAAAAAGATTCATGAAAGATAAAATTGCTGCCGTACAAGAATTTCATACTGCATTTCAAATAGGATATAAAAGTAAACCGATCGCAGATCTGGGAAAAGCTAAAAACACGCTTCGTTTTAATCTGATGAAAGAGGAAAATGAAGAATATCTGGAAGCTGCACAGAATAATGATCTGGTAGAAGTAGCAGATGCCCTAGGTGACATGCTATACATTTTGTGTGGAACTATTATCGAGCATGGGATGCAACATAAAATAGAAGAGGTATTTAATGAAATTCAGCGCAGTAATATGAGTAAACTGGGAGCAGATGGAAAACCAATTTACCGCGAAGATGGTAAAGTGCTAAAAGGTCCCAATTATTTTAAGCCAAATATTAAAGAAATCCTGGATCGATAAATTAATTAGTTGTATGATATTGTTATTTTCAATTTTTAGTAAAGCCTAGTTTCTAGCTCCTCTCCTGCAAAGGAGAGGATGTAAAAAAGTCTCTCTTAGAAGGGAAATTTAGAGGGATGTTTCACGTTTAATCAAATAATTTATATTTGCATGCATACAGTAGCATCAGAAGGAGAGGATGTAAAAAAGTATCCCTTAGAAGAGAGATTTAGAGGGATGTTTCACGTTTAATCAGGTAATTTATATTTGTACACACAAGTGGTGTCAGAAGGAGAGGATGTAAAAAAAGTCTCCCTTAGAAGGGAGATTTAGAGGGATGTTTCACGTATAATCAAGTAATTTAAATTGTAAATATACAAGTAGCATCAGAAGGAGAGGTTGGAAGAGGATGTTTCTCAAGAGATTTTAAACAGAATACTTCAATACCCAATACACATTAAAGACAAACTAATGTATTACAAATAAACAAAAAACTCCGAAAAGCAATTTTTCGGAGTTTTTAATATTTCAAATTACGTATTTCAAATTTCTATTCAATACTAATTTACACTTTTACTCTCCATCCAAAAGGGTCTTCTACTTTGTTATATTGAATATCAAGCAGTGCTTTTTTGAAATGTGCAGCATAAGAATTTTCTTGTGGAGTAAGCTCATAGTGTTCTCCTTTATATCCAAAAGCTTTTATAGGGCTAACTACAGCTGCGGTGCCAGCACCAAATATCTCTTTGAGACTACCATTAGTTGCAGCATCTACAATCTCACTAACTTTTATAGGTCTTACATCTACATGAATACCTTCTTTTTCTGCAATAGTGATTAAACTTTTACGTGTAACACCATCCAGAATTCTATCACTGATAGGAGCCGTTAATAATGTATCATTAACCCTAAAGAAAAGATTCATCGTCCCAGCTTCTTCTATATATTGATGCGTATCTGCATCCGTCCATATAATCTGTTGATAACCTTGTTTTTTTGCTAAATTTGTAGGATAGAATTGTGCTGCATAGTTACCTGCAGCTTTTGCATAACCTATACCACCATTAGCAGAACGACTAAACTCTTCAGCAATTAAAACACTTACATCACCACTATAATAAGACTGAGCAGGAGAACAAATAATCATAAACTTATATTCATCAGCTTCAGATGCAGATACACTTGCCTGTGTAGCAATAGAAAATGGTCGTATGTATAATGAATTTCCAAATCCTGGTTTAATCCAATCATTTTCTAATTCTAATAAGGTGTTTAGTCCATCAAAAAAATAGGATTCAGGAAATTCTGGCATCGCTAATCTTTCAGATGATTTATTAATACGTTTAAAATTTTCATCAGGTCTGAATAAAAAAGTATCGCCATGATCATCTTTATAAGCTTTCATGCCTTCAAAAACAGCCTGTCCATAATGAAATACACGAGCAGATGGATCTAGAGTAAGAGGACCATAAGGAACTATCTTTGGAGTTTGCCATTCGCCATTGACATAATCGCAGACAAACATATGATCAGTAAACACTTTACCGAAGTTTAAGTTGTTAAAATCTACCTGGCCAATTTTTGACTCACTTACTTTAGTGATGTCAACTGCTTGTCGAATTGCATTTCTCATCGATATCTTTTTTAATTATTGTTAATATCTATAACAAAAATACCCTTTTCTGGTAAATTAAGAATTTTAAAAATAGTTAAATTGCAAAAGATCATAAATAATAATGTATAATGAAAAAAATCATTCTTTTTATTGTAGTATTTTCAAGTATTTTGAGTTGTAACTCGGTACAAAAAGAAACAACCTATTTTTCTACCGGAGACTTAGTTTTAAAAGATTATAATAGTTTTGGAGCTAAGGTGTCTTCTGACACCATTTATGACCAAAAATCTATCACAGAAATTTATAAAGGGTTAAAAGAAGGCGATACAGTCTATACTACTTTCTTAAGTACAGTTCAGGATGTATGTGAGGTTAAAGGATGCTGGATGAAGATAGCGCTTACTGATACAGAAGAAGCAACAGTTAGATTTAAAGCATATGGTTTTTTCGTCCCTATGGATTTAAAAAAAGATACCGTAATTGTACAAGGAAAAGCATTTGTTTCTGAAACTTCTATAGCTGATTTAAAACATCTGGCTGAGGATGCAGGGAAAACTGAGGATGAAATCGCTGCGATTACAGTACCAAAGATGACCTATTCTCTTGTAGCTGATGGAGTTTTAATAAAGAAATAAATAATGCAAGAAAAATTACAAAGAGAGATTATAACAACTTCAGACGGTTCCACCACCATTCATTTTCCTGCATTGAATGAACAATATCATTCTAAACATGGAGCTGTTAATGAGGCGAATCATGTATTTATTAGAAGTGGATTGGAGCATATTTTAAATTCAAAAAACTTTTCAAAAATCAGTATTCTGGAAATTGGTTTTGGAACAGGTTTAAATGCGTTTGTCACTTATTTAAAAGGTCAGGAAATGATTCAAAATATTGATTATGTAGGAGTAGAGGCGTATCCTGTACCATCAGAAGAGGTGGCACAACTTAATTATGGGAATATATTAAATGAAGGTGTTTGTAAACAGGTGTTTGATACATTACATAAGGTGGTGTGGGAGCAACCTGTAGAAGTTTCTCCATCTTTTTTGCTAACAAAGCGAAAGCAATTTTTTAAAGATATAGAAGACAGAGATCGTTTTGATTTAATTTATTTTGATGCTTTTGGAGCTAGAGTACAACCTGATTTGTGGACAGTAGCGATCTTTCAGAAAATGTATGATGCCCTAAAAAACTACGGGGTTTTAGTTACCTATTCAGCAAAGGGAAGCGTGCGGCGAGCGATGCAGGAAGTTGGTTTTACAGTAGAGAGACTCCCGGGACCTCCGGGTAAACGAGAAATGCTGAGAGCAACAAAAGGAGTGTTAAACCTATAATAAAGCTATAGGTTTTGTTCGAACTTGGTAGTACTTTGTTATTCATTAATACATCCATCAACTATGAAAATTTTAATTACGGGCGCCACCGGACTGATAGGTCAGGAGATTGTGCGCATATGCCGTCAATCAAGTATAGCAGTGCACTATCTTACCACCAGTACTGACAAAATAATATCTGAGCCTGATTATAAAGGATACTTATGGAATCCTAAAAAAGGTGAAATTGATCTTGATTGTTTTAAAGGGGTAGAAGTAATTATAAATTTAGTAGGAGCCTCGGTAGCACAAAGATGGACTACAGAACATAAAAAAGAAATAATAAATAGTAGGGTAGATACCGCTCATCTAATCTTTACTACTCTTAGAAAAATCAAACATACTGTTCATCATATAGTATCCGCAAGTGCTATTGGAATTTATCCGGATTCTCTAACTAATTATTATAAAGAAGATGCAGAAGAAAAAAATCCAAACTTTCTGGGAGAAGTAGTAAAAAAATGGGAAGCTGCTGTTTTTGCTTTTAATGAACTCAATATAAAAGTAAGTGCTATTAGAATAGGGCTGGTGTTGGCTAAAGAAGGAGGCGCGTTTCCTAAGATAGCAAAACCGATTCGGTACGGTGTTGGTGCAGCTTTTGGTAGCGGTAAACAATGGCAAAGTTGGATACACGTCGAAGATCTTGCACACTTATTTTTATTTGTGGTGAACAAAAAATTGTCAGGTATTTTTAATGGAGTAGCACCCAATCCGGTTTCAAATGAAAAACTTACATCAACCACTGCAGAAGTTATAGGAAAGAAAATATGGTTGCCTAATGTCCCCAGGTTTGTTATGAAACTCGTATTAGGAGATATGCATGTACTTCTTTTTTCCAGTCAGCGCGTATCAAGTGATAAAATTACAGAGGAAGGATTTCAATTTAAATATGATAGTATAGTGCCAGCGCTAGAAGATCTTCTGGCGTAAGAACTTATTACAATAAATAAAAAGAGATTACCTGATAAGATAACCTCTTTTAAAGTAACTTAGGTAATACCAATTATGCTTTATTAGCTTTCAGATTTACTTTTAATTCAATATCATCATTAATAAACTTATCTCCTAAGTTTTCAAAAACAGATTTAGAACCATAATTTACTCCCCAATCAGTTCGGTTAATTGTAAATACCTCACTGGTTAATGTCATCATATCACCTTCTACAGAAGAAGTGGCAGGAAAAGAAATATTTTTCTTAATTCCTTTGATTGTTAGATTTCCTTCAATCATGGTTTTACCTTCTTTTTCTACTATTCCAGTAAGCTCAAAAGTAGCTTTAGGATGTTCTGCTACATTAAAAAAATGATCTTTTTTCTCTTCTCCTTCTCCTTTAAGATGCCCCTCAAGACCCGCTTTTTTATCTCCTTCTAAGTCTGTTACGTTAATAGAAGTCATATCTATTACAAAAGATCCACTCTGGATTTTTCCATCTTGTGTGTTTACAGAACCATCCATTAATTTAATAGTTCCTGTGTGTTCTCCTGTAGGCTTTTTTCCAGTCCATTCAATCATACTAGCGGTCGTATCTACTGTAAAATTTATTGCTGCAGCAGGTGCTTCTATAACTTCTTCTGCCGGAGCCGCTTCTGCTTCATTCTTTTTCTCACCTTTACAAGAAACTCCACTTATAATTAGGGTAGTTGCGATAAAGAGGTTTGTTAATTTAGTTTTCATAATACTTTTAGTTTTTAGTTTACTGTGATCAAAATTATTTTTTTATAAAATGAAAATTCTTAAATATATATTAAATTATTCCTGTGACATTATGGCATTTATTTAAAAATGGCAGTACTTTTGCACCTTGGAAAAAAAAGAACTTATAAAAGGTACTAGTTACATGAATAAGAAAAATAAAAATACAGAAGATGTAAAGGATCAGGTAGAAGAGGTACTTGATGCAACTATAGAAGAGACTGAAACAAAAACAGAGACAGAGAATGTTGATGTAGAAACACAGTTAAAAAATGATTTAGAAAAGGAAAAAGATAAATTCTTACGTCTTTTTGCTGAGTTTGAAAATTATAAAAAACGAACTTCTAGAGAGCGAATCGAGTTATTTAAGACAGCAAGTCAGGATGTTTTACAATCGATGTTACCAGTGATTGATGATTTTGACCGCGCGATGAAAGAAATTGAAAAATCAGATGATAAGGATTTAATCAAGGGTGTAGAACTGATCCATAACAAATTAAAGGAAACTTTAAAAAGTAAAGGATTGGTAGAGGTAGAAGTAAATGCGGGCGATTCTTTTAATGCGGATGATCATGAAGCGATTACTCAGATTCCTGCTCCTAGTGATGAACTGAAAGGAAAGATTGTAGATGTTATAGAGAAAGGGTATAAATTAGGAGATAAAGTAATTCGTTTTCCAAAAGTAGTAACCGGTCAATAGAAAAATATGAAGGAAGATTTTTATGAAATATTGGGCGTTAATAAAAATGCTACAGAAACAGAGATAAAGAAAGCATATCGCAAAAAAGCAATAGAATATCATCCGGATAAAAACCCGGGAGATACGACTGCAGAAGAAAAATTTAAAAAAGCAGCAGAAGCTTATGAAGTATTAAGTGATCCAACAAAAAAGTCACAGTATGATCAATACGGTCATCAGGCTTTTGAGGGAGGTGGCTTTGGCGGCGGTGGCTTCGGCGGTGGCGGAATGAATATGGATGACATATTCAGTCAGTTTGGTGATATCTTTGGCGGCGGCGGTGGCGGCTTTGGTGGTTTTGGCGGTGGTGGCGGAAGACAACGTCGTGCTAAGGGGAGTAACCTAAGAATACGTGTCAAGCTTACCTTAGAAGAAATTGCTGAAGGAGTAGAGAAAAAAGTAAAGGTAAAACGTAAGATCCAGGCGCCTGGAACTACTTATAAAACTTGTTCAGCCTGTAACGGAGCTGGTCAGGTCACAAGAATAACGAATACCATTCTTGGCAGGATGCAAACAGCTTCTACTTGTCCTACGTGTAACGGGGCAGGACAAATGATAGATCATAAACCATCTGGCGCAGATGGTCAGGGATTAAAAGTTTCTGAGGAAACAGTAAGTATTAAAATTCCAGCTGGGGTTGAAGATGGTATGCAACTTAAAGTATCGGGTAGAGGTAATGAGGCACCGGGTAATGGTATTGCAGGCGATCTTATTGTTGCTATAGAAGAATTGGAACATGCTGATTTACAAAGAGAAGGCGATAATCTTCATTATGATCTTTATATTAGTTTTTCTGAAGCAGCATTAGGTACATCAAAAGAGATCGAAACCGTATCAGGAAAAGTACGAATCAAAATAGAAGAAGGAGTTCAAAGTGGTAAAACTTTAAGATTAAGAGGAAAAGGTATTCCTAGTATCAATGGTTATGGTAAAGGAGATTTATTAGTACATGTGAATGTATGGACACCAAAAACATTAAACAAAGAACAAAAAGAGTTTTTTGAAAAAATGGCAATGGATGATCATTTTAAACCAAGTCCGGATAGTAAGGATAAATCGTTTTTTGAGAAAGTAAAAGATATGTTTTCTTAGACCACTCAAGTCATAAACATATTACTAATGACTTAAAGTTACTCACTTTTGATTAAGAAAAATTCGTATATTTGATACATCACTAATATAATTAGTGATATTTTTCTTTTTCATAGCAATTTTTTCCCATCCTTAATACTTGTATTCAGGGTGGGTTTTGTTTTTTTAATGTAATGAGTTGTTTATTGGGTATCGTATATTTTAATTCACCTAATAGTCTGAATAAAAATAAAATATGAGTAATCTATTAGAGGTAAGGAGTGCAACAAAAAAGTTTGGCGACTTTACTGCTTTAAATAATGTTTCTATAGCCGTTCCTAAAGGTAGTATTTTTGGTCTGCTAGGTCCTAATGGTGCCGGGAAGACCACATTGATAAGGATTGTTAATCAAATTACGCTGCCGGATGCTGGTGAAGTCCTACTCGATGGAGCCCCTTTAGAGCCCATTCATATTAAAGATATTGGTTATTTACCAGAAGAAAGAGGGTTGTACAAGTCTATGAAGGTGGGAGAACAAGCATTATATCTGGCTCAATTAAAAGGATTATCCAAAAAAGAAGCAAAAGAACGACTTACATACTGGTTCGATAAGTTTGATATTTCTCATTGGTGGAACAAAAAAATACAAGAACTTTCTAAAGGAATGGCACAGAAAGTACAGTTTGTCGTTACTGTACTTCACCGTCCTAAATTACTGATTTTTGATGAACCTTTTAGCGGATTTGACCCAATAAATGCAAATGTAATAAAGGATGAAATTCTCCAATTACGTGATGAGGGAGCCACTATCATTTTCTCTACACATAGAATGGAAAGTGTAGAAGAACTATGTGATCACATGGCACTTATTCATAAATCTAATAAAATATTAGAAGGGAAAGTTACTGATATTAAAAGAGCATATAAATCCAATACTTTTGAAGTAGGTTTGATAACTGAGGATAATAATACAATTCTACAAAGTTTACAAGATAAATTTAGTGTGGTACCTGCTGATTTTAAAACAATAGATGATCAATTAAAATTAAAAATTTCATTAGATAAAAATGTTTCTTCGAATGAGTTACTATCTTATTTGACAAGTAATGCACAAGTAGTTCGTTTTAATGAGGTGATTCCTAGTGTAAATGAAATTTTTATTAATACTATTACAGATAATGAGTAAATTACGATTGATTATGTATCGCGAATTTATAGCGCGTATTCGCAATAAGACTTTTATAATGATGACATTTCTAGGTCCTTTGTTTGCAGTGGGAATGATTGCTCTAATTTCTTGGTTAACATCTGTAAATAGTGATGGTCCAAAACAAATAGCCTTTATTGATGAAACAGGATCTTTTTTTCTGAATTTTAGAAATTCAGAAGAAGTAAAATATATTAACTACACCGATTTAACATTAGAAGAAGCAAAAGACTCTACATTGACCAAAAATTTATATGGATTATTATATATTCCTAAAAAAGCCTCTCATAAAGAATCAACAGAATCCATTCAATTTTATGCAGAAGAAGCACCTGATTTTTCGGTGCTTAATTCCTTAGAAAAACGTATTGCAGATAAACTGACAGTTCAAAATTATAAAAAACAAGGGTTGGATGTAGCTGCAATTGAAGATGCTATAGCAGAGGTACGCATACAGGTAGAGAATTTCTCAGGAGAGAAAACATCAAAATACCAACATCTTATAAAAATGGCTTTTGGCGGTGCAGCAGGGTATCTGCTTATGATGTTTGTTATTATTTATGGTAATATGGTCATGCGTTCTGTAATAGAGGAAAAAACAAATCGTATCATAGAAATCATAATATCATCAGTAAAGCCTATGGAATTGATGATGGGTAAAATTTTAGGAACTTCTTTTGCGGGAATTCTTCAATTTATTATTTGGGTGATTTTTGGGTTGGGGTTACTCATTACAGCTAATGTGTTTTTCGGAATAACACCAGAACCATCCGGAGTTGATTCTTCTATATTATTACAAGAAAGTAATCCTCAAGAAATACAATTACTTGTACAGGATATCTTAAAATTACCATTAGGTACCTTAGTGATTTTCTTTTTTATATATTTTATCTGTGGTTATTTTTTGTATAGTGCTATTTATGCTGCTATTGGAGCAGCAGTAGATAGTGAAACAGATTCTCAACAGTTTATGCTGCCTATTTTATTGCCATTAATGTTAGGCGTATATGTTGGTTTCTTTTCGGTTTTAGAAGATCCACACGGAGTAGTTGCAGTCACATTTTCTATGATTCCATTAACATCACCAATTGTAATGTTAATGAGAATACCCTTTGGTGTTCCGTGGTGGCAAATAATTGTATCAATAGGTTTATTGGTAGGAAGTCTTATCTTTATGGTGTGGTTTGCTGGTAAAATATATCGAATAGGAATTTTGATGTATGGTAAAAAGCCAAGCTACAAAGAGTTATTAAAATGGTTAAAATATTAACATGATTCAGGAAGAGATTGCAGAACAAGTAGAAGAGATTATAAAAGAAGATGTTTGGGGAGCAATCAAGGAGTTTTTAGGATATGAAATCTTCAGTTTTGGGTCTAAAGATCATAGTATCATTCTCACTGTAGGGTTGTTACTTTTTGTCATAGTATTATTCTTATTAACATCTGTTATTCTTAAGTTGATAAGAAGAATTGTCACCAGAAAACTTCCCGAGGAGAATAAAGTAAAATTTATCTCCGTTTTCTCTTTTGTAAAATATTTTGTGTATATCATTATTATATTGATAGCATTAGATAGTATTGGTCTTAACATTACTGCTGTATTTGCAGCATCAGCAGCATTATTAGTAGGTGTTGGTCTCGCATTGCAAACCTTAATTCAGGATATTATTTCTGGAATCTTTATCTTTATTGATCAAACAGTACATGTGGGAGATATCATCGAGTTAGAGGATAAAGTAGGTAGAGTGGAGGAGATTAAATTAAGAACGACCAGAGCGGTAACTATTGATAATAAAGTATTGATAATTCCTAACCATAAATATCTTACTTCAACTCTATATAATTGGACTCAAAACGGTTCTGTTACAAGAGAATCTGTTACGGTAGGGGTAGCCTATGGAAGCGATACCAAAGTAGTGAAAGAATTATTATTAAAAGCAGCAACAGTAAATGACAGGGTATTAGATGCTCCTGAACCTACTGTGCTTTTTGTTGATTTTGGAGATAATTCATTAAATTTTAAACTTGTCTTTACAATTAATGATAGCTTTCAGTCTGCGCACCCTAAAAGCGAGATACGTTTTGAAATAGATAGATTATTCAGAGCACATAATATCAGTATTCCATTTCCTCAGCGAGTGGTTACTATAGTTAAGGATTCTCCTGATGTAGTTAAGGAAGAAGAAAGTTTAGAATAAGATAATTGAGATAACTTTTAATAATGAGGAATACATATTAAATTAAATGTTGAAGTGAAAATAAACAAAAAAATATAATGGCAAGAATACTAGTAATAGAAGACGAGGCGGCAATCAGAAGGGTATTGGTAAAGATATTATCAGAAGAAAGTGATAAGTATCAGGTGTTCGAAGCAGAAGATGGATTGATGGGAATCGAAAAGATCAAAAATGAAGATTATGATCTTGTACTCTGTGATATTAAAATGCCTAAGATGGATGGAGTTGAAGTATTAGAAGCTGTTAAAAAAATCAAACCAGAAATTCCAATGATCATGATCTCGGGTCACGGAGATCTGGATACTGCGGTAAATACAATGCGATTAGGTGCGTTTGATTATATATCTAAACCACCAGATCTAAATCGTTTGTTAAATACCGTCCGTAATGCATTAGATCGTAAAGAACTTGTAGTAGAAAATAAGATGCTAAAGAAAAAAGTATCTAAAAACTATGAGATGATAGGGCAATCAGAAGCTATTACTAATATAAAGGATATAATAGAAAAAGTAGCAATGACGGATGCCAGAGTTCTTATTACTGGTCCTAATGGCACAGGTAAAGAGTTAGTAGCACACTGGATCCACGAAAAAAGTGATCGCTCTAATGCACCAATGATCGAGGTGAATTGTGCGGCAATTCCCGGAGAATTAATAGAAAGTGAACTTTTTGGTCATGTAAAAGGAGCTTTTACCTCTGCAAATAAAGATCGTGCTGGTAAATTTGAAGCTGCCAATGGAGGTGTTATATTTCTTGATGAAATAGGAGACATGAGTCTTTCAGCACAAGCAAAAGTATTAAGAGCATTACAGGAAAATAAAATACAACGTGTAGGAAGCGATAAAGATATTAAGGTAGATGTGAGAATAGTAGCAGCTACCAATAAAGACCTTAAGAAAGAGATAGCAGAGAAAAGGTTTAGGGAGGATTTATACCATAGACTTGCCGTTATTTTAGTTAAGGTTCCTGCATTAAATGATAGAAGAGACGATATCCCATTGTTAGTAGATTATTTTAGTAAGAAAATATCTACGGAGCAAGGTTCTCCGATAAAGAAATTTTCTGATAAAGCGATTAAGAAACTTCAGCAATATGACTGGACAGGTAATATCAGAGAATTAAGAAATGTTATAGAAAGATTGATTATCCTGGGTGGTAAAGAAGTGAGCGAAGAAGATGTTACTTTGTTTGCGTCCAAATAGCCTGGCTTTTTTTGATAGATATACCCGAATTATGACTTGTATTACAGGCAATGTATTTGTGATTACATTTTTATCTTATGTAATTTGAAATGGTAAGATCCGACAAATCCTTTATGTGTTTTAGTTTACAATGAAGAAAATAATTATTTTTATATGTATGCTTTCTTTCTCTCCTATGGCAATTGCGCAATATGATCCGGGAGCAATGAATTATGGATTTTCTGTGATTAAAAGTTTTCATTCTCTGAATGAAACAGGAGCAGGTGTCAGGTTAGAATATGCGTCTAATTGTTACACTACCTTTATAGGCGAATACAATCGATTGTTTTCTGTTGGAACAAAAGAAGATGTAGAGAGTTATAATGAATTAGCACTTGGTGTTAATCTGATTTTATTCAATTGGTATCCTACAACTATTACTGCAGGTTTAGGGTATATAGGGAATGATTCTACTGCTTTTGAAGAGATTGAAGAAGACGCTTTTTTGGGATTTAGAACCGGTGATTTAAATCATGGAGTCCAGATAAAAATACGGGCGTTACATCAAATATCTGTTCCAGTACATATCTTTGCAGAGTTCAATGTCAAGAGTTTGGGAAGAAGATATGATACGTTTCTTGTGGGTTTTAGTTATGATTTTGACGCACGGTAAAGCAATAAACATATGAAAAGGTTATTTTTTTTAGTGTTCTTTCTATTTTATTGGATCTCATATACACAACAATTTGAGCATGGTAGTGTAGATTTTGGGCTGGGAGCAGTGATTAGCGTAGGACTACAGGAGGAAGTAGGTTTTGATATACGATTTCAGTATACCACACCAAATCAAAAAAATACCTATTTGACTGAGTATAATCGTTTTTTTGTAAGAGAATTAGAGAACACAGAGGTATATAACGAATTTGGAATAACATATAATATTCGATTAATTCATTGGGAATCTCTTAGTATAACAGGAGGCGCAGGATATATCGGAAACGATTACAGAGTATTGAGCAGAGCAGAAGATACATCCAGTTTGTTTTTTACAACAGGCAATTTTAATCATGCTGCCTTCCTAAAGTTTAGAGGATTGTATCAAGTGACTAATCCAATTCATGTTTTTGCAGAGTTTAATTTAAAGAGTTTTGGGAAACGATATGATACCGTAATTTTGGGGCTCACTTATTCATTAGGGATATAAATAGTTTCATATTCTATAAGGGTTGCGAATAGTACTACCTATTGATGTTTTTTATTCTTTCCTTTCATTTTTACTTGTTCATCCAGTGAAAACTTTAGTATCTTACACAGAATAATCTATAGTATATTATGAATAAAGTACAGATCAACGATTTTAAAGTTTTCCGGGACATAGAATTGTCTAAAATACCTACCACCTTATTACTTGATGATAGCGAAAAAAAGGTTGAAAAAGAATTGGAAAAGGTGAGGGAGAAATTAGGAAAGTTACAAGATACATTATATGCACACAATAAATATGCGGTATTAATTTGTCTTCAAGGAATGGATACTTCTGGGAAAGATAGTTTGATCAGGGAAGTGTTCAAAGACTTTAATTCAAGAGGAGTGGTGGTTCATAGTTTTAAAGTACCTACGAGTTTAGAATTAGGACATGATTATTTATGGAGACATTATATAGCACTGCCACGAAGAGGTAAATTTTCAGTCTTTAATAGAACACACTATGAAAATGTGCTGGTAACAAGAGTACATCCAGAATATGTGTTAGGTGAAAATTTACCAAATATTAATTCAATTGATGATATTACAGATGCGTTCTGGGAAAAAAGGTTTGAGCAAATCAGAAATTTTGAGAAACATATAGCAGAAAACGGAACTTTAATTTTTAAATTTTATTTGCATTTATCAAAAGATGAACAAAAAAACAGGTTATTGAGGAGACTGGATAAGAAAGAAAAGAACTGGAAATTCTCTGCCGGAGATCTCAAAGAACGAAAGTTGTGGGATACGTATAGAACATGTTATGAGGATGCTATAAATAAAACATCTTTACCACATGCGCCTTGGTACGTCATTCCCGCAGACAATAAACCTTCAGCAAGGTATATTGTAGCAAAAATAATATATGATTCATTAAAAATGTATGACGATATAAAAGAACCTGAGTTGGATGAAGAGACTACATCTAATTTGGCAATGTATCGTAGAGAGTTGGAAAATGAATAAAAATTAATCATTAGTAACTAAAAACAAAAAAAGAAAACTGTGAAAAACTTACTGCTTACGTTTCTTATTATTTTTTCAATAAAGGGTACAGCTCAATCAGCAGATGCTAAAGAGGATTCTCTGTTTCTTAAGAAAATTTATCAAACTGCTTTACTTGATGGTAAAAGTTATGCTTGGTTAGATCATTTATCAAATCAAATTGGAGCCAGATTGTCTGGTTCGATGAATGCTCAAAGAGCCGTTACTTGGGCAGAAAAAGAATTGAAAGAAGTAGGTTTAGATAAAGTTTGGTTACAATCCGTTATGGTTCCTAAGTGGACAAGAGGGATTACAGAATTTGCATATATAGAAACGGCACCGGGTATTACTACAAATGCTCCTATTTGTGCTTTAGGAGGATCCGTTCCTACTCCTATTGGCGGCATAAAAGCTTCAGTTGTTGAAGTTAAAGGACTGGAAGATTTACGGAAACTGGGCACATCAAATATAGAGGGTAAGATTGTATTTTATAACAGACCAATGCAAGCAGATTTGATCAATACTTTTGAGGCATATGGAGGATGTGTGGATCAGCGATATGCTGGTGCAGAAGAAGCGGCAAAATTTGGAGCAATAGGAGTTATAGTTCGTTCTATGAATTTGAGAAAAGATGACTTTCCTCACGCAGGAAGCATGAGTTATGGAAATCTAACAGATATGGAAAAAATTCCTGCAGCAGCTATCAGTACCAATGGAGCTGATTTGTTAAGCTCTATGCTAACATTAAATCCAAAGATTAAATTCTTAATGAATATGAATTGCCGTACCTGGAAAGATGTAGAGTCTCATAATGTAATAGGTGAAATTAAGGGAAGCGAGTTTCCAGATGAATATATGGTTATTGGTGGACATCTAGACTCATGGGATCTCGGTGATGGTTCTCACGATGATGGAGCGGGAGTAGTCCAGTCAATGGAAGTTTTAAGATTATTTAAAGAGATAGGTTATAAACCTAAAAGATCGATACGTGTAGTTCTTTTTATGAATGAAGAAAATGGATTACGAGGTGGAAAAAAATATGCAGAAATAGCGAAAAATAAAGCAGAAAATCATGTATTCGCACTAGAAAGTGATGCTGGAGGTTTTACTCCCAGAGGATTTTCTTTTGATTGCAGTAATACTAGTTTTTCGAAAGTCCAACAATGGAAACCTCTTTTCGAACCTTACTTAATCCATTATTTTGTTCAGGGAGGAAGTGGTGCTGATATTGGACCATTAAAAAAAGATGGTATTGTACTAGCTGGGTTGCGCCCAGATTCCCAGCGTTATTTTGATTATCATCATGCTGAAAATGATACATTTGATGCTGTAAGTAAAAGAGAATTAGAGCTTGGTGCAGCTACAATGACAAGCCTGGTTTACCTTTTTGATAAATATGGTATAAAATAGACTAACCCATTACATCCATAGAATGACCTTGAGTTGTGTCTCAGGTTGTTAAATTATAGAATCAGGATAATAGAAGTCTTATTTCTAACTATCGGGTATGCTTGGTTCTGGATTATCCATCTCTTATAATTAGTATGGTTAATATTTGGAACGTATTTATTATAGAGAGAGATTACATTGCTAAAAATACGTTATCAAACTTCACTACACCTTCCTGACAAGAAGATACTTTATTTTTCATTCGAAAATTTTAGTACGTGCTTATTATTTTAGTAGAATATTTTGATGAAAATTTCTCAGTAAAATAATGGATTTTGTAAATTTTCATGAAACAATTAATAGAAAATGATTTTTTGCAAAAAAACGATAAGGTTTTACCATATAGGTACTTCTGTAATTGTTGTAATCCGATAAGTTTTAAAGTTAAATCCTAACGCATTTTTCTTATCATTATCTTAACAAAGGCTCGTTTTATACTTTAATAGCAGGTATGACAGGATTTTATCTTTTTACTTTAAATTCAGTAAATAAGCACTTTTAGCGTATGTTCTTTTGGTAAATGTTATATAAAACACAATTGTTAAGACTTACTTAAGGCAACGGGACTATTTTTTTACTACCTCCTCAGCCTAATTTTATAAAAGCTTAAAAATAAATCGGGCTTTAGGAAATTAGTCATTACCTCAATTACTTTTTTATCCTGATATTTTCAAGTTTACGTCATTTTATAATCATGTAAAACTATTTAAAATCAGAGAGGTAAGAAAAGCAGAGATTTTAAGGTTATTTAATTGGTTGACCAATTGGTTACCGAATTCTAAACAATCTAAAACGAATTCTATTCTTTTATCGTCGAATAATAATTATGTCAGTCAAACCGCAGATCATAGGATTAATTTCATCCTCGATTTTGGATTTCATATCCAAAATAAGATATTTTGTATTGTTAAATAACCTATAAATGGCAATCTATTAAATATAACATTTCAACTAAAAATCGTAATTAATATATATGAATCAATAACTAATTTTTTAAATCTTAATTAAGCAATCATGCCAAATAATTAGTAGCGATAATTAGATGGTCATGATTTTTAATTTCACACAAATCTAAAACTACACTACAAATGAAAAACTTTATGAAAGCAAGTATGATACTATTATTGTGCTTGTTTTGTGCTAAATCAAATGCACAATTTAATTACGGAGAAGCTTTGCAGAAGTCTCTGCTTTTCTACGAAACACAACAATCAGGTGTGCTACCGGATTGGAATAGAATTAGTTGGCGATCCGACTCAGGTGTCAACGATGGAGATGATGTAGGGCTTGATCTTACTGGAGGTTGGAATGATGCCGGAGATCATGTTAAATTTGGTTTTCCTATGGCTTTTTCTGTAACGGCTCTTAACTGGGGGTTTTTAGAGTATCAAGACGGTTATGATGCAGCAAATCAAACAGAGCATTTTAAGAGAAACATTAAATGGGTAACGGATTATTTTATCAAATGTCATCCATCACCTAATGTTTTTTACGCTCAGGTAGCTGATAGTAAATCACAAGATCATAACTTCTGGATGCCAGCAGAAATGGTAGATGTACATCCTTCTTATGGGCAACGTCTTTCTTATGCATTAACAACTAGTAATCCAGGTACAGAGGTAGCTTGTGAAACTGCAGCAGCGTTGGCTTCTGCTAGTATCATTTTTAAAGATAGCGACCCTGCATACAGTGCTACATTATTGAGTCACGCGATAGAATTGTATGAGTTTGGTGATAATCACAGAGGTCTTTATACTACTGATGGAGGGATACCTGCATTAGGTACTTACACTTCTGGTAACTACCAGGATGAGTTGACCTGGGGTGCACTTTGGTTATATAAAGCAACCGGAGAACAAAAGTATTTAGATAAGGCAGAAGCAGAGTATGCACAGCCAGATTTTTTATGGAGTCTTGTTTGGGAAGATAAGTCTTATGGAAATATGGTATTATTATCTATTCTTACAGACAAAGAAATCTATAAAACAGATGCTGAACGTCATTTAGATTGGTGGCAAGAAGGATCTGGAGGAGTTAGTTATTCTCCGGGAGGACAAGCACATTTAACACAATGGGGATCGTTACGTCATGCGATGAACGCATCTTTGACAGCACTTATATATAGTGATAATGTAGATACACCTAAGAAAAATCAATATCACGATTTTGCAGTAGCACAAGTAAATTATGCGCTGGGTGATAATCCAAATAACAGAAGTTTAGTGACTGGATTTGGAGTAAATCCTCCAACAAAGCCTCACCATAGAGGACAACATTCTAGCTGGTCTAGAAGTAGTGCAAACCCTGTAGAATCTAGACATACTATGTGGGGAGCCTTGATGGGAGGACCAGGAATGGCTAATGATGCTTTTGAGGAAGATCGAGATGATTTTCAGGCAAATGAAGTAGCAGTAGATTATAACGCTTGTTACCAAGGTGTTTTGGCACGTATGACTATGGAGTTTGGTGGTTCGCCAATAGCTAATTTTCCACCTGTAGAAACTCCGGGATTGGAATTTGCTAATGAAGTGAAGTTAAATAATGATCAATCACTCTTTACAGAAGTTTCTATATGGTTAAACAACCGCTCTGGATGGCCAGCAAGAGTGCCTAATACATTAAAGGCACGTTATTTTGTTGATATCTCAGAAGGTATTGCAGCTGGATACAGTGTAAGTGATTATGAATTAACAGCGAGAGGAGCTGGTAGTACAACGACTAGTGGATTACAAGAGTGGGATGCTGATGCTAATATCTACTATGCAGAAATTGAAGTAGATCAGGCGAGTATGCCATTTCCAGGTGGTCAGGGTGAATATAGAAGTGAAATTCAATTAAGAGTTTCATTGCCTACAGATGCACCAGCATCTGCTTGGGATGCTTCTAATGATTTTTCTTATCAGGGATTAACCAGTGGACTTCAAATTGCTGACAATGTACCGATTTACGTTGATGGTGCTTTAGCAGGAGGTAATGAGCCTACTGGAGGAGAAGTTCCGTCGGCTTCATTTACAGCAACACCAGAAACTGGAACAGCACCTTTAGAAGTTTCTTTTGATGCTTCAGCATCTTCTGATCCTAATGGTGATTCAATTACATACAGTTGGGATTTTGGAAATGGAGAAACTTCAACAACCGTTGATCCATTAATTACTTTTACAGAAATAGGAACTTATTTAGTAACACTTACAGTGAGTGATGGAGAGAATACATCCTCAGAAGTAACTAAAGAAATTACGGTAGAAGATGGAAATATAGCACCAATTGCAGATTTTACTGCAACGCCAACTACAGGAATTGCTCCTGTAATAGTTAGTTTTGATGCTGCCGCTTCATCTGATGAGAATGGAGATACGTTATCATATACTTGGGATTTTGGAGATGGAGAAACAGGATCAGGTGAAACAGTAGATCACGAATATACTGCTATAGGAGAATATAGCGTTGTGTTAACAGTTAGTGATGGTAGTAAAGAAGGTACAAAAACAAGTACTATTACTGTAACAGATGGTAGTCCGGTAGCAGCATTTACTGCAAGTACGGAAAGCGGAATAGCGCCATTAGAAGTTACTTTTGATGCATCAGAATCAGCAGATCCTGCAGGAGGAGATCTTACCTATAGTTGGGATCTTGGTAATGGAGAAACAGCAACTGCTGTGACAGCTTCTGCTACCTATACAACAGTAGGAACTAAGACTGTAGTACTTACAGTTACAAATGCTTCTGGAGATACCGATTCAGTTTCTAAAACAATTAATGTAACCGATGGTAGTGTTAGTTGTGCTTTTGGAACTCCAACAGCAACATCATTACCTAACATAAATACATTCTTTGAGAATATTTATGTATTAGGTGAAGGAGGTCCGGATATGGATATTGTTAATAAATTCACGATTAATTGGGATTTAGCAAATAATGGACTATATCAGTTTTCATTTAATCTAAATGCTTCTCCTTGGTATGTTAACTTTTCTGAGTCAAATCAGAATTTTAATGAGCCAAGTCCGTCAATTACATTGACTGAGACCGGAATAGCAGGATTAGATGGAAGTTATTATGCTACAGTGGATGAAGGTAATTTTGTATTAGTTTCTCAAACAGGAGGATTTACAATTTATTTCAGTGCCTCTGCTACTGCTCCTGATTGTGGTTCTACTACCGTAACAAACGGAGTACCTGTTGCTTCCTTAACTGCAACACCAACTAGCGGTATTGCACCATTAGAAGTTTCTTTTGATGCATCTGCATCTACAGATGAGGATGGAGATACACTAACATATACTATTGATTATGGAGATGGTAATACTGGTACAGGAGTTACCTCTACCCATATATATACAGAGGTTGGAGAGTATACTGCAGAAGTTACTGCTAATGATGGTAATGGTGGATCTAGTACTTTTTCAGTAGAAATTTCTGTAGAAGAAGAAATAGTGAATCCAACTAATATAGATCCGATTGCTGCACTAACAGCTACTCCTGTTTCAGGAACTGCACCATTAGAAGTTTCTTTTGACGCATCTGCATCTACAGATGAGGATGGAGATACTCTTACATATGCAGTAGATTACGGAGATGGTACTTCTGGTACTGAAGCAATATCAAGTCACATTTATACTGCAGGAGATTACACGGCTACAGTTACAGTAAATGATGGTAATGGAGGTTCTGATACAACATCTGTTGCAATTACAGTAGAAGAAGATGTCGTGACTCCTCCAGGTGGAGATTGTACTTTTGGAACACCATTAGCAACAGCTTTGCCTAATGTTAATACTTCATTTGATTATACATACGTATTAGGTAGTGGAGGACCCAACCTTGATAATGTATCTAAATTTACAATCAACTGGGATTTAGCAAATAATGGATTATATCAGTTTGCATTTAATCTAAATGCTTCTCCTTGGTATGTGAACTTTTCTGAAGCTACTCAGAATTTTAATGGATCAACACCTTCAATTACATTAGCTGGTACAGGAATCTCTGGATTAGATGGATCGTATTATGCGGCTGTTGATGAAGGTAATTTTGTGTTAGTTTCAATAACTGGAGGATTTACAATTTATTTTAGTAGTTCAGCTACTGTTCCTGATTGTGGAGACAGTACAGGAGGAAATATTAATCCTATTGCTGATATTTCTGCAGATGTTACCGCAGGAGAAGCACCCCTTGTAGTTAATTTTGATGCAAGTGGTTCTACAGATGAAGATGGAGACGCATTGAGTTATTCTTGGGATTTTGGAGACGGAAATACAGCTACAGGTGTAACAGTAGAAAATACGTTTACCACGATAGGATCTTATGATGTTACTTTGACAGTTACTGACGGAAATGAAGGAATAGATCAGGCAATTATTTCTATTAATGTGACTGATGAAATCATTATTGCGCCACCTACTGGAGACAATGTATATATCGATCGTTTTACAGAACTTAGAAATGAAATTTATGATCCAGCTAACGGGTATTTCAGTGCAGATGGATCTCCTCACCACTCTATAGAAACACTTATTGTAGAGGCACCAGATTATGGGCATGAGTCTACTAGTGAATTATATTCTTACTGGATGTGGATGGAAGTTATGCACGGTAGAATAAGCGGTGACTGGGCGCCATTAAACGACGTTTGGGAGAAAACAGAGCAGTTTATCATTCCTACAAATGCTGATCAGCCAACAAACGCGGCATATAGCCCTTCATCACCAGCTGCATACGCAGCAGAATTTCCTTTGCCAAGTGGATATCCTTCTCCATTGAGTTTTACTGCACCTGTTGGTGTAGATCCTGTATCATCTGATTTAACCGCAACATATGGTGCTGATATTTATCAGATGCACTGGTTATTAGATAATGATAACTTCTATGGATATGGTAATCGTGGAGATGGAGTAAGTACACCTTCATATATTAATACCTTCCAGAGAGGTGAGCAGGAATCTGTTTATGAAACAGTACCACACCCATCTTGGGAAAGTTTTGATTGGGGTGGAACTGACGGTTTCTTACCATTATTTGTAGATGATTCTAATTATTCACAACAGTGGAGATATACAAGTGCCCCAGATGCAGATGCAAGAGCAGTACAAGCCATGTATTGGGCTCAGATTTATGCAAAAGAGCAAGGTGCTAGTTTAGGAAATCTTGATTTAGACAAAGCGTCAAAAATGGGAGATTACCTTAGATTATCAATGTTTGATAAGTATTTCAAACCATTAGGAGTTCAGAGTGCTACTAGTGGTGCAGGAACGGGATATGATAGTGCACATTACTTAATGTCTTGGTATATGTCTTGGGGAGGTGCAGCAGATACTTCATCACCTTGGGCATTTAGAATTAGTTCTAGTCACTGTCACTTTGGGTATCAAAACCCGGTTGCAGCATACGCTTTAACACAAGTGGATGAATTAAAACCAATTTCTACAAATGGAGAAAGAGATTGGAATGAAAGTCTACAGAGACAAATGGAGTTTTATACTTGGTTACAATCTAGTGAAGGTGGTATCGCAGGTGGAGCAACAAATAGCTGGAACGGAGATTATAGTCCATATCCAGCAGGTAAGTCTACTTTCTATGATATGGCGTATGATACAGACCCTGTATATCACGATCCAGGAAGTGGAACTTGGTTCGGATGGCAAGCTTGGTCTATGGAGCGTGTAGCAGAATACTACTACATCACTAATGACCCAATGGCTAAAAACCTAATGGATAAATGGACTACTTGGGTAGAAAGTGAAGTACAGTTAGTAGGAGAAGATGATTTCTTAATCCCTGCTACACTAGAATGGACTGGAGAACCAGATACCTGGAATCCTGATAGTCCAGGAAGTAATGCTGGTCTTAGTGTTAGTGTTGTAAACTATAGCGTAGATCTTGGTATTGCAGCTTCTATGTCTAAAGCACTAATCTATTATGCAGCAGCTACAGCAAAATATGGAACGCTTGATGAAGGCGCTAAAGATCTTGCTAAAGAAGTATTAGATAGAATGTGGAATAAATACAGAGACGAAGAAGGATTATCTAGTACAGAAGCAAGAGGAGATTTTTCACGTATTTTTGAAGAAGAAGTATATATTCCTGAAGGATTCTCTGGAGTAATGGCAAATGGAGATGCTATTGTACCTGGCGTATCATTCTTAGACTTACGTTCTGGATATAGAGACGATCCTGAGTTTGGTCGATTAGAAGCTGCTTATGAAGCGGGTGAAGATTTTACTCAGAATTACCACAGAACATGGGCACAGATGGAAATCGCTTTAGCCAATGCAGAATACGGATTCTTCTTTGGAGATGAAGAGGCTAAGAAAGCACCATCTACAAAGAATGTGGTGAATACATACCCTAACCCTGTTAAGGATATTTTAAATATCTCTAGTAATTTTGATATGAAAAATACACTAGTGAGAATTGTTGATATCGCAGGGAGAGTGGTTAAGGAATTTAAACTTTCTAACAAACAAAGATCAAATCAAATATCATTAGAAGAATTGCCAACAGGCTTATACGTGATGAAGACTTTAGATCTTGATACAAATACAGAAGCAACAACTAAATTAATTAAAGAATAATTAATGTAGAAGACAAGGAGAGGGAGACTAAATGTCTCTCTCTTTTTTTCATAAAAGCTGGAATATGACTGGTAAATAAGACTGAAGTGTATTTTTTTACTTTTCGTTTTTTACCAGTCTATTTGCTTCTATTTGAAATATATCCTTGATGAAATATGCCATATTATTTAAGTCAATACAGACTTAATACCAATGGTACATCATATTTACTTTTAAAAAAATAATTATACATAGATGAAACGTTATATATATCATTTACTAGTCCTAACATTACTTTTTAGTAATGTCTTTTCGGTTTTAGGACAACAACAAAATTTTCTGACAGCGTCTGGAAATACTTTGTATGATGCTACAGGAAAAGAAGTAAGATTGACCGGAGTTAATTGGTTTGGTTTTGAAACTGCTTTGTACCATCCTCATGGTATCTGGAGCAGAGATATGAAAAGTGTATTACAACAGATCAAAGATATCGGATTTAATACCATTAGAGTGCCATGGTGTAATGAGATGTTGAACCCTGGTGCAACAGTAAATATAAATTCATACGGTACAGATGCCTATAGTGGTGTTTCTCCTATGAATGAAGAAGAAGGTACCGTGAGTACTCCAATAGAATTGATGGATATTTTTGTGAGATGGTGTCAGGAAAACGATATGAAAATTGTATTGGATAATCATTCCAGAGCAGCAGACGCCTTTTTAGTAGAAGGAGGATGGTATACAGATGAATACTCAGAAGAGAGATGGATTCAGGATTGGCTTTTTATTGCAGAAAGGTATAAAGATTATTCTGCTGTAGTTGCATTAGATTTAAATAATGAACCCCACGGATCAACTTGGGGAGACAGTAACCCTGAGTCTGATTGGAACAAAGCCGCAGAGAGATGTGGAAACGCAATTCTGGAAGTGAATCCTAACGCATTGATCATTATAGAAGGTGTAGGAGAGTTTGAAGGAGATTCATATTGGTGGGGTGGTCAGTTAAAAGGAGCTGCTAAATATCCTATACAACTATCTGATCCAAGTAAATTAGTATATTCTGCACACGAATATGGGCCAGAGGTATCACAGCAAGATTGGTTTGAGGATCCTAGTTTCCCTAGTAATATGCCAGGAGAATGGGAAGAACATTTTCATTATTTATATGAAAACAATACATCTCCAATATTCGTTGGAGAATTCGGAATTAAAAATCAAGATGCATTTGATGGTGTAGCTTATACCTGGTTTACAGAGTTTATGAATTTTATGGGAGGTATTTATTCCTGGACATTCTGGACAATGAATCCTAACTCTGGAGATACAGGAGGTATTTTACAAGATGATTGGACAAATGTAAATCAATGGAAAATAGATGTATTGAGTCCTTATTTTGCTCCGCTAATCCCTAATGTAATAGGTGATACAGGTGGTAATACGGCTCCAATAGCAAGAGTTACAGCTTCTGCAACAAGTGGAAGTTCTCCATTAACCGTACAGTTTGATGGTTCAGCATCCTCAGACGCAGATAATGATAGTCTTACATATTCCTGGAGTTTTGATGATGGAACTTCTGATACCGGAGATACGGTTTCTCATACATTTGATGAAGAAGGGATATATCAGGTAGTTTTAACGGTTAATGATGGAACTATTAGTGACACGGCAAGTGTAACGATTACGGTAAGTGATGATCCTGCAGTTGTAGTAAATGCTTCAATTTCATCTGATGTTACTGGTGGATTTGCTCCTGTAACCATTAGTTTTGATGCTGGTAGTTCTACAAGTTCTGATGGAAGTGCATTGACTTATAGTTGGGATTTTGGTGATGATACAAATGGAAATGGAAGTGCTGTTTCTCATATCTATACGAATGCAGGTAGTTTTATAGTGACCGTAACAGTAACAAATACGGATGGAATATCTGATACAGCAACACAAACAGTTACGGTAACAGAAGCTTCTGGGCCTACTGGTGATTGTAGTTTTGGAGCACCATTAAGTGCTGCATTAGCAACAATTCCTAATGCTTCCTATTCTAATGTTTATGTAGTAGGAAATGGAGGGCCAGATCTTAGTAATGTTACTAATTTTACAATCAATTGGGATTTAGCTAATAATGGATTATGGCAACTTTCTATGAATACTAATAACGGTGTTCCAAGTTGGTGGAGTAATCTTAAAAGTAATATAACTAGCCAGAATTTTAATAGTGCACAACCTAGTGTTACCTTTTCTGGAACAGGATTCTCTGGTTTAGATGGTTCTTATTATGCTACAGTGGATGGAGCGAATTTTGTCTTAGTATCTGTAGATGATGCATTTACTATTTATTTTAGTAATAGTGATACAGCACCCACATGTAATGATGCTAATAAAGATCTTGAAAATGTAAAAAGAGGAGATGATATCTGGAAATTACAAACTAATCCATCTGATACTGCATTTTATTTAGATATTTTAGCACCAGAACAAGTTCGTGAAATTAGACTTTACAGTATCACCGGACAGGAATTACAAAAGTTAGATGTAAGCGCATCAGAGAAAAGCACCATTACTTTTGGTGATAATTTAACATCCGGAATGTATTTATTAAAATTAATGAAGCAAGATGGCGAAACTCATAGCTTATCACTTATAAAACGATAAACTATGATTAATTTTTAGTTGGGTTTGTTCAAGAAGAGTAATTTTTTGAGCAAATTCAAATTAAGAATGATCCATAATTTAAGCGTATAATTAATTGAAGGGCTTGTTTGAAGGTTCGATATGTAAATGTATTTATTTTTTAATCATTTAATTCATAGTTTTTACTTACAAACAAGCTCTTTAAATTATAACGCTGTTATCCCTAAAATAAATTATTGATATACAACTTATGATATTATAAAGACTCTTCATTTTTAATAAGAAATACCTTTTTCATCTTAATAAAACCTATTCTTTCTTTTAAATTTTACAATGTTTTTTGAAATATATACCAGATTCAAGAAGTATATAAACTGGTATTAGATCCAGTTTATAACTCCAGTAGGAGTTCAAGTTACACATATACACTAGCAACTAATCTTTTAGAACCATGAAACCTAAACACATCAACTCATACTTATTTAGCTTACAAAAAAGAATTAAACAGCCCCTTTTCTACATACTTGCTATATTCATATCAATCGGATTGGCATTTACCACAGTTTCCATATTTATGGACGGAACCGCTGGTCCGACAATGACGACACAAACTTGGCCTGCAGGGACATTTTTATCCAATTTTCCTCAGGGAGATAGAGTTTGTACCTATCACCGTAATTATTTTATGATTACAGGTCAGGAGGGAACAGGTATCTATGATATTTCTAATCCTACAGATCCTATTCAGTTGCAATTTGATGAAGCAGCCAATAATGGGCACCGCTGGTGGAAAATGGGAGATCTGTTCTACAGAGAATATTCGGTTCCGGAGGTGGAAGGAACAGGATATAAATATTTGGATCTTTCTGATATGTTAGATCGAAAACCAATCACCAGTTCAGATGTCTTATTTACGGTAGAAGAAGGACAGTCTCATTTTGATAATTTAGAAACTTTTCCACATACTATTGATGGTAATAGAGTGTATGATATGCGAACGGGCGAATTTATGAGTGAAATTTCGCAAGCGGTAACATTACCAGATATTGTGGTAAGAATGGGAAACTATGTTTTTTATGCACCTCAGAGTGGAGAGATTACGGTATTTGATTTTGGAGATCCTACAGATATTAAGTTTTTAGGATCATTTGGAGGTGATATACCTCATGAACAATACAGCACAGGTTTTCAGGTATGGAGAAATTATTTAATATATATGAGCGGAAATGAAGGAGACAATAACCTTGTAGCTTTTGATATTAGTGATCCTACTAATGTTACCCATGGATTTGATATATCGTCTGATGATATCACCTTAGGACGATATATGTCTTTTCAGGATGAATATGGATTTACTGGAAGATTTGACAGAGGGGTGAAGTATAATTTTGAGAAGATGGAAGTAGCACAAGAATTCTTTCCTCCTTCTAATGATGAGAGTTTACAATTTCTAGATAATGAATGGCTTCCTATCGGTCACATATTGGTAGCGAGTGGTGATGGTAAAACATCTATATTTTCTCATCAGGATGAATTAGATACGAGACCACCTACTGTGGGTCATCATTTTCCAGTATCCGGAGCAACTAATCAGCCTATTGGAACAACTATTGGATTTGTTATAAATGAAATATTAGATGATTTGTCAATTACAGACCAGACAGTACAAGTACGTCCTTTAGGTGGTGACCCAATCGTAGGAGACGTGACGTCTACATCATACCAGGTAATTAACTATGCACCACGAGAACCTCTTTTACCAAATACTACCTATGAAGTGAAATTTGTAGAAGGTGGAATTAAAGATGCTACAGGTAATGGTATGGAAGAATATATTTTCTATTTTACCACTGGAGGAGATGATACCAACCAATCCCCTGAGGTAGCAGGAATAGATATAAATGTTCCGTCTCCGGTACTTATCAATACTGCTGTAGAATTTACTGCAAATGCTACAGATCCAGAAGGGAACACACTAAGTTACCGATGGGATTTTGGTGATGGGTCTCCTAAAACAGATTGGATAGCGAACACCACTTCTTATACCTTTGATCAACCAGGTAACTTTCTGGTACAAGTACAAGTTTCTGATAACAATGGTGGATTCGTAGTAGCTTCACAATCTATTGTGGTAGTGACGGCAATTCCGGATGATTTACCTACACAATCAAGTCCGATTACGGTAGATACTACAAATAGAATCGTATGGTCAGTAAATCCTGATAATAATACAGTTACCTTACTTAATGCAGATACATTTACTGTTATTGATGAAGTAGCTGTAGGGGATAATCCTTCTTCCGTAGCGATCGATACTGATGGCAAGGCGTGGATTACCTGTAGAGATTCTGATGAGTTATATGTATTAAATACTGATGGAAGTGTAGATACAACCATTCCTTTATCAAGAGGAGCTCGTCCTTATGGTGTAGTATTTACTCCAAATGGGAGTCGAGGGTTTATCTCTGCCTACGGCTCGGGTGAATTATTAGAAGTATCGTCGACTACTCAAAATGTACAAAGATCTATACAGATAGGTGCTACACCAAGAGCATTAGCCATTACTGGTGATGGAAACACGTTACTTGTGACTCGGTTTATATCTCCCGACGAAGCTGGGCAAGTTTGGGAAATTGATCTAACTGATTTTACTATTGCTGGTACAATAGAACTGCCATTAGATGATTTTACATTAGATAATGGTAATGAAGGGCGAGGACTGCCTAACTATGTGGCAGGAATTACCATTCATCCAGATAATAAATCTGCCTGGTCAGTAGCCAAAAAGGATAATATAGTAAGAGGATTAGCTCGCGATGGGCAACCTTTAACCTTTGATAATTCAGTTCGTACTGCTATCTCACCTATTAATTTGACTAATGGAACAGAAGAATTAGGAAAGCGATTAGATATTGATAATCACGGACAACCTTCTTCTGCATTATATACACCCACAGGAAACTATCTAATAGTGACCATGCAGGGTAATAATAGAATTGTTGTGATTGACCCTGCTACAGGATTAGAATTATTAAAAAAGGATGTTGGTAGAGCACCACAAGGAGTAGCTATAGATACTCAAACAAACCATGTCTTTGTGAAAAATTTTATGGATCGAAGCGTTTCTGTTTTTGATGCTAATGATATGATCACCTCAGGAACCAGTACATTGGATAACCTAAATACTGTAACTACGGTGAGTTCAGAAATACTGAGTCCTACTGTGCTTAATGGAAAACAGATTTTTTATAATGCAGCGGATATAAAAATGGGCTCCGATGGGTATGTAAGTTGTGCTACTTGTCATAGCGATGGAACTCAAGATGGTAGAACTTGGGACTTTACAGACAGGGATGAAGGTCTCAGAAATACAATATCATTAATCGGTAGAGCCGGTACTGCACATGGTAGAGTACATTGGAGTGCTAATTTTGATGAGATTCAGGATTTTGAGAATGATATACGTTCACATTTTCAGGGTGGCGGTTTTATGAGTGATGCTAATTTTAATGAAGGAACTACTGCGTTGACCTTAGGAGATTCTAAAGCTGGAAAATCTATAGAATTAGATGCATTAACGGCATATATAGAGTCTTTAAATTCTTTTGATCCAAGTCCATATAGAAATAATGATGGGTCTTTAACGGCACCGGCTATCGCAGGAAAGGCAGTGTATGAGCGTTTAGAATGTGCATCTTGCCATGGTGGAGTTAATTTTACTGATAGTAATATAGGAAGGTTACACGATGTAGGTACAATGGATGTCACTAGTGGAAATCGATTAGGAAAACAACTATTAGGTATTGATGTGCCTACCTTACGTGATGTATGGGCTACAGCACCGTATTTGCATAATGGAGCGGCTGCCAGCATCAAAGATGTGTTGACGACATACAATGCCAATGATGCCCACGGAACAACATCCACCTTAAGTGCATTAGAATTAGAACAATTAGAAGCATACATCAAACAAATTGATGGTTCTGAGCCAGCCGCAGCACAAACTATGGTATTAGAAATGTCTTCTCCTGTAAATGGAGCAATGATAGAACGAGCAGATCCAACTACACTTGCAGTAGATACGAACATAGATGGAGTTACTAAAATAGCATATTATGTAGATAATGAATTAGTAGAAGAAGTGTCTACACCTCCTTTTGAAACAACCTGGAGCCCTATTATCTGGAAGACCTATACTATTGTTGCAAAAGTGTTTTATAATAATGGGAATACCGCTTCTGTTACACCAGAAATAGAAGTGAGTTATAAAAATGAGATTAAGGTCATGTTTGTAGTAGATGATGATGAGGCGCTTACCTCAGAAGATCAGTTGATAAAATCTCGTTTAGAACAAGAATTAGGGTTTATGATTACGCTGTTTGCAGATGAAGATGCAGAACGTCCCGAAGATGCTAATCCATATGATCTGGTATTAATATCTTCTTCTGTAGATCCAGGAGTACTAGGGAATGATCTCGAATCGGCTGTAGTACCCATTATGACCTGGGATCCATTTATGTATGAGAAATTAAGATTGACAACAGGTAGTATTACTACAGATTTTGGATTCACATCAGAAGCCTATGCTAGTGCTACGATTACAAATCCGGAGCATCCTATGGCAGCTGGTTTGGATATGAATGCTGTCTTGTATGGGATTACACAACCATTACCTTTTGGAACCCCATCAGAAGATGCAATTGTTATAGCAACAGCAGGTGATGACCCTATTTTATATGGGTATGAGCCATCGGGAACCATGCCTTCCAGAAGAGTTGCCTTCCCGTTAAGAGATCGATTCGCACATTTGCTAACAGATGATGGATGGAAATTATTTGATGCAGCAGTGTTATGGACTCTCCATGGAGGAGATGCTGATACGCCTGTGAATCCATTGGCAGATATATTTTTCACGTTACCTGTAGATGGGGCATTAGTCAATACGCCACTAAAAGTAAATTTTGAAACAGAAGGTTGGTCCTTACCATCATCACAATACAAATTGAGATTTAGAATTGACGGTCAGGATCGTGGGTTTATTTCTTCAGAAGGAGAATTCATTGATGGATCTCCTTTATCAGAAGGTGCTCATGAGCTAACACTGGAAATGGAAAGAAGTAATAATTCATTGACAGAATTAGAAGATACCATCACTATTATTGTGACAAATGACCCACTTCCTGAAAACCCTACAGCTATTATCAATTCACCTATTGATGGAGGATTGGTAGGCCCTGATTTTGAAGTCGATTTCACCACCTATTTATGGGATATTAGTTTAGGAGGAAATCACGTTCGTTATTTCATTGATGGATTAGAAATAGGTGCGGTGTATAATACGGCTCCTATTAGTATTGAAGGTTTAGAAGATGGAGAACATACTATAGAATTAGTGCTGGCGGATGCAAGTGGAACACTTACCGATTATTCTTCAGCGATTACAGTAACAGTAGATCCTGCATTTGACAATTTGCCAGATACAGATTTTAGTTTAGAATATCGTAATAATAGTCAGGATGTAAATGCGGCTGAATTGAAACCTGTATTCCAAATTGTTAGTGAGGCAGACGAAGCAGTATTATATTCAGATTTCACTATACGATATTGGTATACTTCAGAGCACGATGTAGATATGAGTTTTAGTACAGACTACTCTGCAGTGAGTGGAGTTACTGGAACCTTTGGCACTGATGGCGAAGAACAGTATGCTGAGTTAGGTTTTAGTGCTTCATCTGGTAGTTTAATGGCGAATAGTAAATCTGGTGAAATCCAGACACGTATGAACCATCTAAGTTTTCAGAGTCAGGATCAAAGTAATGATTTCTCATTTGATAGTACTAAAACAAGTTTAAAACCTCACGTACTAGTAACCTTATATTATCAGGGAGAATTAGTTTGGGGATTAGAGCCTTCGGGAAATCCAATAGACGGAAATACCAGACCTACAGCTGTTTTAAATACAAATATCAGTGGAGGTAATGTACCATTATCTATTAATTATGATGCATCATTATCAACAGATGCCGATGGTGATACATTAATGTATTTCTGGGATTTTGGAAATGGTGATACAGCTACTGGAGTATCTGCATTCTATGAATATGCTACAATAGGTTTATATACTGTAACATTAACAGTGGATGATGGTAACGGAGGTATTGATAGCGAAACCACTACCATAGAGGTTTTTGAATTGCCTATCGATTTTAATGCTTCTTTTGTAACAAACCAAGTCTCAGGTAGTACCCCATTAACGGTTGATTTTGATTCATCTTCTTCTGTATTTCCAGATGCATCTGCGATTAGTTACATTTGGGATTTTGGAGATGGAACTACCAGTAGTTTAGCCAATCCATCGCATACATATACAGAAATAGGCTCTTATGCCGTGATACTGACAATTAGTGATGGGATACTTTCTGATATCTCAGAGGTTGTGACGATTACTGTAATTGATGATATAACTTTGCCACCACCTACGGCATTAATAAATACTTCTGCTAGCTCAGGAATTGTTCCTTTAGCAGTTCAATTTGACGCATCAGGTTCTTTTGACATCAATGATACTCCGTTATCATTTACCTGGAATTTTGGCGATGGTACTTCGGCTTCAGGAGTATCGGTTAATCATATTTTTGAGGTGATTGGAGTGTATGAAGTAGTTTTAACAGCCAGTAACGGAGAAAGTATAGGAACGGATACGGTATCGATCACAGTAGAAAATACCCCTGAAGTGTCTGTAACAGCTATCATGAGTGCCGATATTACTTCTGGTATAGCTCCTGTGACAATTAATTTTGACGCAAGTGACTCTTCGAGTTCCGATAATAGTATATTAACCTATAGTTGGGATTTTGGAGACAGTACGATAGCTAATGGAAGTGCAGTTTCACATTTATATGCCGATGCAGGGGAGTATACAGTCACACTTACGGTTTCTCATGTGGATGGTGTAACCGATACAGTAACTCAATTAATTTCGATTACAGATGACTCTGTACCAGTAACGAATTGCGGTTTTGGAACTCCTATGGATACCCCGCTGTCTACGATTGCGAATGCTTCTTATGATCATATACATGTGCTGGGAACCGGAGGTCCTGATTTTAGTAATGTCACGAATTGTACCATCAATTGGGATTTACAAAATAATGGTCTCTGGCAATTTTCTATGAATACTAATAATGGAATTCCGGGTTGGTGGAATGATATAAAAAGTACCATTACCGATCAAAGTTTTAATAGCTCACAGCCAGAAGTAACCTTTGCTGGCACAGGATTCGTTAATATGGATGGTAGTTATTATGTAGCTAACGATGGTGCTAATTTTGCATTGGTAGCCACAGATGGTTCATTTACCGTATATTTTAGTAATGATGCCACACCTCCATCTTGTTTGGATAATATCAAAGCACCTGTATCGGAGAAGGTATCCGATATATTTATGTTTCCAATACCTGTCATTGACAAATTGACAATTGAAAGTAATAGAGATCTAAATGGAGCTATATTGAGATTAATAGATGTATCTGGTAAAGTATTATCAGCTCAAATTAATAATTCAGAAAGCAATAAAATCGAATTCAATATGGCAGCGTACCCATCCGGAATTTATTTTATAGAGATAAAAAATGAAAATGAATCTATAGTGAAGCAGCTTAGTAAATAGATAGCTATTTTATTTATTTATAATATAAAGCATTCCTTTCTTAAATAAAGAAGGGAATGCTTTTTTTGTTATATCAGTTGTACTTTTAATTTATTGTCATAGAAAACTATATTTAATTGACTATAAATACCATTAGATCAATTAAAAATCCATTAGATTTGTAGTAAATACAGGGAATATAATAGCAATTGCTATTATAACATTGTTGTACACCATTAAAAAGCATAGTAAATTTAAATGAGTAGAAAGAGTATTATCAATAAACTGGAATTGGCATATGCTCCTATGACTGGATATGAATTTGCAATTGTAAAAAAAGACCCTGTTGTTGAAAAAGCAATAGAAAGAGCTAGTTTATACGTAATAGCTCAAAGACCAATTATTACTTTTGAAAATGTCTCTCCCAATCCTTCAGAATATACTTTAGATTTTGAAATTCATCAAAAAGGAAATCCGAATATTCTTAAAGGGAAACTACCATTAATACAAAGCGTAGCTGACTGCAACTTTAATGATGATATTGCAATTGCATTTAATTTTCTTGATAAAAATGAAATTCAAACTAAACCTCCATTTAATAACTTACACGGATTTTCCCTGGTAAAACAATTAAAGGATAAGCAAGAATTTCTATTATGGTTTTCACCTGAGAAATTATTACAAAATTGGTGGAAAGAACAAGTAGAATGCGAAATTAAAGGAGACTATAAGTCTTTTATGAACTACAACGTACATTATGTTGGTAAAGCAACGAAACAAAGCATTCTTAAAAGACTAACTGGACATAGTACATTTCAAGATATTCTATCATTAGAAAACCCAATAACCTACAAAGACTTACCGAAACACGAAATAGCTATTTTATGTTTTGAATTTCAAGACAATCTACAATTTCAAGTATTTGGAGAAAATTCAAGTGTAGAAGAAATGAAATCATCATTACTAGGTGAAAACTTCCCAAAGCAAGAAACTATATTTTTAGATGCTGAAAAAGCCCTTATACGCGCTATGAATCCCGAATACAATAAAGAATTATTTAAAAACTATCCTAAAAGTGAAGATGGTTTATATAAAGATAATTACGATTATATTTCATATTCATTTGTTGACCCAATAACTCTTAAATATCCAAAAGGAGAAATTAATGGAGTTTTAGGACATGATGGTGGAGATTCAATTGTAGTAAAAGATAATAAAAGTGTTTCTTTAGTCAAACGGAAATAAAACGATGTACAACACTATATATAGCAAATTGGGCGATTAGTGCTTAATCAAAAAGTTGTTGTCTATTTGCAAAACCACCAAATCTTTTGATTTGGTATTAAAAGAGAAAAATTAAAACAAAATATAGAAGATTTGGCTTGTGCTAAACCGAAAGTAATCGCTTATTTTCTGCCCAACTTGCCATATATTTAACGTTGTGATGCATACTGCCAGCCGCACATTTTAGCACTTTAGGTTTTTGCCAATACACAAGTTCCAACGCTTAAAAAACCAAAAGAGCTAAAATTTCCCAACGCTCGAATTGAATATTCAAATTAAAACATTTAGATTTGTCAAAAAATGACAAGTCTTATGAATACCACATTTGGAGAATACATCCGACTTTTAAGAAATGAAAACGAACTGACTTTAACTCAACTTGCGGCCAAACTGAATTTGGACTCTGCAAACTTGAGTAAAATAGAGAACGGAAAACGAGACTTTGATGAAAAACGTTTACCAAAACTTGCTAAAATCTTCAAACTAAATCTTACGGAATTACGAAATGAATATGTGACCGACCAAATCGGAAAACATATTTACGAAACTAATTGTACTAAACAACTTTTACAAGTTGCGGAAGAAAAAGCAGAATATCGGAGAACACTTAATAAATCACTTCAAACACAATAAAATATGAATGTAGTATCATTTTTCGCAGGAGCTGGCGGGCTAGATTTAGGTTTTGAAAAAGCAGGTTTTAATGTTGTTTGGGCAAATGAATATGACAAGGACATTTGGGAAACTTACGAGAAGAACCATAAAAACACGACTCTTGACAGACGAAGTATTGTAGACATAAAATCTAACGAAGTTCCAGAATGTGACGGGATTATTGGAGGTCCACCTTGCCAGAGCTGGAGTGAGGCTGGTTCTTTACGCGGAATAAATGACAAAAGAGGACAATTGTTTTATGACTTTATTAGAATATTAGAGGCGAAACAACCAAAATTCTTTCTAGCAGAAAATGTTAGTGGAATGTTATTGGAAAGACATAGCGAGGCTTTAAAAAACATCAAGGAGATGTTTAAAAATGCTGGATATAAATTATCCTTCAAATTATTAAACGCATCGGATTTTGATGTGCCACAAGATAGAAAAAGAGTCTTTTTTGTTGGTATCAGAGAAGACCTCGATTTTGAATTTGAGTTCCCTCAACCATTAAAACAGAAAGTTACACTCGAACAGAAAATAGCTGATTTGCAGAACTCAGTTGTTCCTGCAAAAGAGGGAAATAAAACGAATAAAGAAAATTGTCAAGTTCCAAATCACGAATATATGATTGGAGGTTTCTCGTCAATGTTTATGTCGAGAAATAGAGTGAGAAGTTGGGACGAGCAATCATTTACAATACAAGCTGGCGGAAGACACGCACCACTTCATCCACAAGCACCAAAAATGAAATTCATTGAGCAAAACGTACGAGTTTTTGTTCCAGGAAAAGAAGATTTGTACCGTAGATTAAGTGTTAGAGAATGCGCGAGAATTCAAACATTCCCAAACGATTTCATCTTTCATTACAATCATATTTCAGCTGGATATAAAATGATTGGAAATGCAGTTCCTGTAAATTTGGCAAAACATATTGCCATTAGTATTAAGTCTCAAATCGAGAATGCACAGAAAAAGCCGAAACGAGTAACAAAGAAAAAAATGGAATTAGAAAATACACTTTCATAATTTATGGCAAGTCAGACAATAAATGGAAAAGCGTTTGAATATGCTTTACTCTTTGAATTTTATGAACGTTTGAACAAATTAACAAACGTCTCAATTACAGAAAACGAACCTTACAAAACCGCAAAAGGTTTCTTTGATAGTTTTGAAGAAACTGAGCAAGATACATTTAGAATAACAGCAAGTGCTTCTATTAATTTTCTACTTGACATTGAACCAAGATTGTCAAATGGAATTAGCGAAAATGATATTCTAGTCTTAGAATTAGTTAGTGACCAAGCTGGACAAACGGGAGATGTACGAGACGTTTTAATGATTCGCTCGTTGCAAAAATGGGAGATTGGGATTTCTGCAAAAAATAATCACAGAGCGGTTAAACATTCAAGATTATCTAACAAAATCAATTTTGGAGAAAAGTGGTTAGGCGTTTCTTGTTCGGGTAATTATTTTAAAGAAATCAATCCAATATTTGATATGCTCACAGATTTAAGAGCAAAAGACAAATCAACCAAGTGGACTTCAATTGAAAATATGCATCAAGTTGTGTATTTGCCAATTTTAGATGCTTTTAGAAAAGAACTACTTCGCTTGGACAAAGGAAATCCAAATATTGTAGCTGAAAATTTGGTACAGTATTTAATTGGAAATCAAGATTTTTACAAAGTCATCAAAGGCAAAAGGAAAGTTGAGATTCAGGCTTACAATTTACACGGAACTTTGAATTTACCTTTTGAGAAGATAAAACCAAAAGCGAAGATTCCTAAACTAAAATTACCGACTAGATTAATCGAAATTATATATCAAGAAAACTCAACTACGACATTATTGGTTTCTTTGAACGAAGGTTGGCAAATATCTTTTAGAATTCATAATGCAAGTTCGAGAGTTGAGCCTTCATTGAAATTTGATATTAATTTAGTGAGTGCGCCGCATACTTTATTTACGAATCACATATTTGTGAATGGATAAGCCAACGCTTAAAGCCATACACATTTGCAATTCGCTACAGCCACTACTCAAGCCTGAAATTATAAAAGAGTATGTCTTTGCCAACGCTAGCAAGTTTGCGAAAAAAAGTACGAAAACACAACATTGTATAAAAATAATAGCGGTTTAATCGCTAAAAACAAAGTAAATAAATAGAACAAAGGTCTGTGTCTAACCGAAAAGTTAGTGTATAAAAATCCGCTACTATTCTTATACGAGACCGTTATGCTCAATCCCCCATAGACCCCAGAAACTTCAGTACGTTGGCTAACGTAAAATTCGTAATTTACTGGGGTATTAACTTTAGCTCTTTGTGAGACCGTTTTTTAAAATGTTGCTGCTTTTAGTAAGCACGAGC